>NZ_JBHUAL010000164.1:0-22422 GCF_042789775.1 Kitasatospora sp. NPDC056800
GGCCGGAACGGCGGCCCCGCCGAGCGCGGGTTCCTACTTGCGGCGCAGTCGCGACCACTGGGCGCGGGCGCCGGTCAGCACCTTCGCCCCGGCCGGGGTACCGCCCAGGACCAGCGCGGCCGGTCCTCCGACCAGCAGCACCAGGCCGGCGATCAGCGCGACGGGCAGCAGCAGGCGGGCGGTGCCGGGACGGTCGGGCACCGGGGTGCCGACCGGGGCCGCGGCGATCGCGTTGCCGGAGGGCGCGGTGCCCGCGCCGGGCTTGGCGCCGCCGGCCGCGCCGGGAGCCGCGGCACCGCCGGCCGTGCCGGTCCCGGTGGAGCCGGTGCCGGAGAGGCCGCCGCCGGACAGGCCGTCGGAGGAGCCGAAGCCGGTGCCGCCGGAGTTGCCGTCGGCGGTGGTGCCGCCGGTGCCGGAGCTGCTCACCGGGGTGGTGCCGTCGCCCGTGCCGCCGGAGCCGGAGGAACCGTTGCCGCTCTCCGGGGTGCCCGGCTCGCCGCCGGGCGGAGGGGCGGTCTGGTTGCCGGGCAGCTTGCCGTCCTGGGCCGCGACGTGCTGCACGGCCTCCTGGGCCTGCTGCCGCTGGGCGCCGGTCAGCGCGAGGTAGCCCTGGGCGAGCTGGCCCGGCGCGAGGCCGTAGGTCTGGCCGTCGGTGGTCACGGTCTTGAGGAACTGCGAGATCGACGCGGCCTTCTCGGCGGGCACGCCGCCGGTCGGCACCATCGCGTACTGCACCGCGGTCAGCGGGTACGCCCGCTGGTCACGCGAGAACGCGGTGTCCGGCGTGCCGTAGGGCAGCTGCTGGACCCCGGTGGCGGCGTCGGTCGGCATGTCGCCGACGGCGGCCTGGAAGCCGGCCGTGCCGGGCGACACGAAGGAGCCGGCCGGGTTGAGCAGCGAGGCCTCGGGGAGCGAGAACGCCTTGGCCTGGCCGGTGTCCATGATGGCGAGCAGCGACCGCTGGCCGGGGATCTGCGTGGCACAGGCCTTGTGGCTGCCGTCCGACTCGGTGTTCGGCTGCTGGCAGTTCGGCTGGTACTGCATCAGGTTGCGCGCGACCCGCCCGAGACCGTCGAGCGAGGGGTTCCACTCGTACTGCTTCCAGTGCTTGAAGTCGACTCCGGCACTGCCCTGCGCGGGCCCGGAGTAGTCCTGGACCTGGAACGCCTCCGCCGGGTAGCCGGCGAACTTCGGCTTCAGGTAGAAGCTGTCGACGCGCATGCCCCACTGGTCCGGCTCACCGTCGAGGAAGCGGCTCGCGTCCGGATCGGCGGCAAACCACGAGGTCAGCTGGTAGGTGAAGTCGGTGGTGCCACCGGGAACACCGGGGTAGATCGTCAGGGTGCCGCCGCAACTCGTCGGCCAGTGGATCCCGTTGGCCGCCGTCTCCGGGTTCAGCTGCTTGAACTCGGGGTCGGTGAAGAGGCAGTTCGGATTGCCGGCCACCGAGGGGATGCTCGTCCCCGGCGAGGCGTAGGACTGGGTGAGCAGCTTGGCGACCAGCCGGGCGTTCAGCTTCATGTCGCGGATCTGCCGACCGGTCTTCGGGTCGTCGATCAGGTACGTGACCGAGATGCCGGTCGTCGCGAGCGGGGCGTAGACGTACGGACGGGTGGGCGGCGACCGGTCGGGCCGCGCCGTCAGCGCGACCTCCGTGCTGCTGCTGCCCCCCAGGAACGCGGCACGGGCCTGCGGCTCACCACCGGAGGGGACGTAGCCCACGGTCATCGGCGAGTCGCCCAGGCACAGGCCGGCCCGCCACTGCTGCATGGCCCGGTTGGCCATCTCCAGACCGGCGGCACCGAAGGCCTGGTTGCTCACCGTGCAGGAGTCCGCCGTGGGCGCGAAGGACAGCGGGACCACCGTCCGGTGCTGCCAGGCGCACTGCTCGCTGGTCCGGTTGCCCGTCTTCCAGTTCTGGTTGCCGGGGGTCATGATCCCGTCGGCGGCGGTGTAGCCGTCCGGGTCGGCGTCCAGGTCGTGGAACTCGCAGTCGGCCTTGCCGTCGAGGACCTGGAAGAGGTCCAGCGGGTCGCCGCCGTAGTTCGGCTCGACCACCAGGGAACAGGGGTGGGTCGCGTCACAGCCGAGCGTGGAGCTCTCCTTCGCGCTCCACACCTCGATCGAGGCGCTGCCCGAGCCGTCCGGGCCGGTGGCGGCGATCACCTGGTTGGTGGGCCACTCCGGCACCTCCGTGCGCGTCGGCCGGGGCGGCTGCTCGAAGCCCTTCGTCCGGTCGCCGCCGTAGAGGGTGCTGCCGTAACAGTCCGTCACCGCTGGGTCGGTGCCCCGGCACTGGTAGATCCGCACCGCGTAGAGGATGTGGGTCGACAGCGACTGCGCCGTCGGCGCGGGATCGTTGGTGCCCAGGTAGACCGTCGGGGTGAAGCCGCTCCAGGACACCTGGAGGACCTGGTTGGTCAGGTTCGCCGTCTGGGAGACGGTCACGCTGCCCTCGGTGCCGTACTTCTTGGCGGACGGAATCCAGACCTTCGGGCCCGGGACGGTCACCGCCGAGTCGGCGTGCGCCTGTGGCGCCGCGCCCAACCCGATCGGAATGACGGCGAGCGCCGCCACCACGGCCTTGGCGAGGACCAGGGCCGGTAGTCGACGGCGCCACCTCCCTGGGCCTCTCGGGTCGGGTACGCGGTTTCTCATGGCGAGGCCTCCGGGAGATGCGGGCCGCCGAGGGAGGCGGCACGAGGGCGTCGATCGCGCTGGGGACGGACGGTTCCGTGCGTACTATTCGGCCAGCCGGACATGGCGGGATCCGGTCGACCAGATGTACGAGACCACAACGCGACGACTCCGTACCGGAGTTGGGAACTCCGCAAGCGAAGGGCCCGCGCCGAGGCGCGGGCCCGCCGACCTGCGGTTCAGTACCGGGTGAGCGGTACCGGGTGGTTCAGTGCGCCGGGGTGTAGGACAGCGCGAGCTTGCCGATCTTCTGGCCGGCGGTGAAGTAGCCGGTGCCCAGCTTGGTGTCGAGGTACTGCGCGCCGGCCGCGTCCACCTCGAAGCTGGAGGAGGTCAGGTTCTGGGTGAGGCCGCTGCGGGTGATCACGTTGTCGCCGGACGGGTCGAGCAGCGGGACCGGCGTGGTCGAGCCGTTCGGAACGGCGGTGAAGTAGCCGTTGTCGACCGAGAAGTCGAGCTGCTTGAAGGCCACGCTCTTGCCGGTCTTGAGGTTCAGGAAGAGCAGGCCGCCACCGAACTGCACGTCGCCGTAGAAGTTCGGGATGTTCGCGGCGCCGCCGGTCACCGGAAGCGTCACGGTGAGGCCCGCCGTCTGGTCGTACGCCGGGTCCGCGGGCTGGAGCGGGATGATCACGATGCCGTTGAGCGCGGCGTTCGTCAGGAAGTTGACGTCGGTGGTGATCACGGCCTGGCCGGCGGCCGGGGTGGTGGCCGTGTCGGCGGCGGCGACGCCGCTCACGGCGGTCAGGGAGAGGACGACGGCGGCACCGGTAGCGGCCAGGCGGGCGCTGATGCGGGACATGCTGGACTCCTTGGGAGAGGGAGAGGTGATGTGCGGGTGGTGCGGTTCGGCGGGGCTCAGGAGTGGGTGACGGAGCCGCAGGCGATCTGCGGCAACGGGACGAAACCGGACTTCCTGATGGCGTCCGCGCCGTTGCGGCAGATCCAGCCACCGCGGCCGAAGATGCCGCGCAGCGCGGCACCACGGGTGTTGTCGGCGTACAGCTCCGCGTCGCGCAGGACGTTCGACAGCACGACCCCGTACGGCGCCGTGACGGCGGAGGCCGAGATCGTCCTGGTCTGCGGGTCGATGGGCGCGATGCCGTCGACGGACCTCAGGGTCAGGGCACCCGGCACGTCCTCACCACCGCCCTGCCCCTGGTACGCCTGGCCGATGTAGTAGCCCGTCGAGTAGGGGATCAACGCGTCGGGGTCGGCCAGGACCGGGTCGCTGCCCTGGTTCTCCCGGATGCCGCTGGTGACGCAGGCACCGGGGGTGACCGCGTAGCCGCGACCGATCGTGAGCAGGAAGTGCGCCCTCAGACCTGTCCCGGACGGGGGAAGGTAGGCCTTGATGGTGGCGTTCGGCAGCGCCGGGTCGATCTGGTTCCAGGTGGTGACCGCGCAGGTGTAGATGTCCTTCAGGTTCCCGGTGCTCAGGTTCGCCGGGGCGTTGCCGGTGGCCGGGGCGGCCCAGGCGACGGCGTCCCAGGCGATGGCCACGAAGTCGTCCGTCGAGAGGTCGTCCTGCTGCGGGCCGCGTGACGCGCGGGCGAAGTCCACGGTGGTGCCGGTGCGGCCGTTCAGCGCGACCATGCCGGCGTGCTGGTCCGCGGGCCGGGCGATCGTCGTGGCACCCGACTTGGTGGTGATGGTCCCGCTCGGGCGCGTGTCCCAGCTGTACAGCCTCGGTGTCGCCGGATCCGTCAGCGAGGCGTTGTAGCCGCTCGCGATCCGGTTCATCAGGATCTGGGTCGTCCCGTCGCCGACACCCACGACGTCGACGGCACGCGGTGTGACACCGGCCGCCGGGTCGGCGAGCGCGGTACCGCCGACGGTGGTCGTCGCCAGGACGGCGATCGCGGCGGCACCGCCCAGCATGGTCATGGCCCTGCGCATCGGCCCGCCTCCGGCGTCCGGTCGTGGTGAGGGTGGCCCGGCGGCCGCGGGCGAGGCCCCGCGGCCGCCGGTGTGGTGCGGGGTGGATCAGGAGTGGGTGACGGCGCCGCAGGCGAAGGCGGACAGCGGCAGGAAGCCGTAGCTCTTGAGGTCGTTGGCGCCGTTGTTGCAGAGCCAGCCGCCCTTGCCGAAGATGGCGCGCAGGGTGGCGTTCGAGTTCCACTCGGTGTCACGGAAGACGTTGTAGACCACGCGGGAGTACGGGGTGGCCGCGAAGGCGGCGCTGATCGTCTTGGCCGTGGTGTCCACCGGCAGGACACCGTTGACGTTGCGGATGGTCAGCGGGCCCTGGACGTCGGTGCCGCTGCCCTGGCCGTAGTAGACCTGGCCGATGTAGTGGGCCACGGAGTAGGGGACCAGCGCGTTGGGGTCGGCCAGGACCGAGTCGCTGCCCTGGTTCTCCTGGGTGCCGCTGACGACGCAGGCACCGGGGGTGACCGCGACGCCGCCACCGATGGTGGTCAGGAAGTAGGAGCGGGTGCCGGAGTCGGTCTGCGGCAGGAAGGGCTTGATGGTGGCGTTCGGCAGCGACGCGTCGATGTCGTGCCAGTTGGTCACCGCACAGGTGAAGATGTCCTTCAGGTTCGCGGTGCTCAGGTTCGCCGGGGCGTTGCCGGTGGCCGGGGCGGCCCAGGCGACGGCGTCCTTCGCCAGGCTGACGAAGTAGTCGCTGCTCGGGTCGCTCGACTGCGGGCCGCGCGAGGAGCGGGCGAAGTCCACCGTGGTGTTGGTGTAGGTGGCCAGCGCCTTGATGCCGGCGCCGGAGCCGTTCGGGCGGGCGATCGCGGCGGAACCGGCCTTGGGGGTGATGGTGGTGCCGGTGGGGGTCGCGTCCCAGCTGTAGACGCGGGGGGCGTTCGGGTCGGTCAGCGACGCGTTGTAGTCGGCGGCGAGCTGGTTCACGACGGCCTGGGTGGTGTCGGAGCCGGTGCCCACGAAGTCGATGGCGCGCGGCGTCACGCCGGCGGCCGGGTCGGCGACGGCGGTGCCGCCGGCGACGGTCGCGATGGAGGTCGCCAGGGCGGCGACGGTGAGCAGCTTGGCAGCGGTCTTACGCATGTTCCTCTTCCTCCGGGGGAGAGACGTACATCGCGTGAAACCCGTACTCCGTTCGGGAGTTCGGGGCCGTGTGGCCGCGTCCGCTGCGGCCTCGCCGGCAGTGCCGATCCTGTCCGGCGGGGAGGTTCCGCCGGAAGGGAGGCCGGGTCCGGCCGGGGAATGTCGACTCATCGGTTCAGCGAGGTTTAGCCACTGGTCAGCGTGCACGTGACAGGGGCACTACCGGCCCTCCGAACCCGGTCGACGTTCTTCTCCAGGAAGCTGCTCGGGGTGTTGCCGGAAACCTGCCCTTCACCGGAACTGCACGGACGGGGGCCGTGGACGGAACCGCCGCCTCCGGACATGCTCCGGATACACCCGGGATACGCCCCGGACATGCCGACATGGCGGTCCGTCGCGTTCGACGGACCGCCACGCACACGGTCTCCTACAGCGGCCGGCGGCCGTCCCGCCCCGATCGCCGCAACTCCTGCCCCACCCACTGCAGTCCGGCCAGGAACCCCTCGATCCCCGCCTGGCACTGGTCCCGCCGCAGGTACCCCCGGGCGCTGCGGGCGACCGGGACGGCGTCGGCCGCCCCCGGCCGGGTGCTGCGCACCGGCAGGTAGGCGGCCCAGACCCACTGACGTCCTTCGGACTGCCCGACCGAGCACCGCAGCGCGGCCCGTTCGATCAGCAGCACCCGGACGGCCTCGGCGAGTTCGTCCTCGCTGCGGTACGTCCGTACGCCGACCCCGAGCGGCCTCCCGTTGGCGGCCCGCAGTGCCCAGCCGAGGCAGCGGTCGGCCGCCGGCACGATCAGCAGTCGCGGGCCGCGTCGCTCAGCGGCCATCGGTGCGTCTCAACGGTACGGCGGGCTCCGGGAGTTCGTGCGGAGGCTGCTTGGAGAGCAGCACCACGAACCGCCGGAAGGCGTTCTGGCAGGTCGCGTACCGCTCGTACGCGCGGCTGGAGCGCACCTCGGGGAGGGCGCGCGAGCCCGGGACGACCCAGATCCAGCCGATGCCCTCCCGTACGTGGGTGATGCGCGCGGTGAGCCCGGGCGCCGCGGCGCGCAGGCCGTCGAAGCCCCGCTCGGCCTCGCCCGCCGTCTCGAACGCGGCCGGGGTGATCGCGACCACCCGGCCGTTGGACGCCTTCAGTTGCCAGCGGTAGCGCCCGTCCGCTGCCCGTTCGGCGCGGAAACCCCCTCGACTTGCCCCTGCTGCGGTGTGACCGCGGCCGGCAGCGTTCACTGCCCCCTCCGTCCGGTTGCCCTCCGGTTTCCCCTCCGAGCGGAGCAAAGCTATGTGTGCACACGGAGCCCCCGAAAGCCCAGAACGTTCACAACTTGCGCTGTTGGTCGGGAAGTTCTCTCTCGTTTAACTTTCACCGGTTCTTGGTGGTAGTCCCGGTCGGAACCCTCAGAGCCGGGCCGTCCAGCGCACCATCGTGCCCTTGCGGTACGGCCCGCTCTCGTGCCAGGCGTCGCCGCCGAGCGCCTCGGCGCGCCGGGTGAGGTTGAGCAGGCCGCTGCGCCGGCCGCCGGCCGGGATGCCCACCCCGTCGTCGGTCACGGTGAGCAGCACGCCGGGCCGGCCGCCCCGGTCCAGCGAGTCCGGGTCGCCGCCCACCGGGCGGCCGTCCTCGCCCAGGTGGGTGGTCGCGTCGATCTCCACGCCGACCCGGGAGGCGCGCGCGTGCCGGGCCGTGTTGGAGAGCATCTCGCGCAGGGCGGCGAGCAGTTGACGGCCGGTCTTCTCCCCGACCAGGCTCTCCACCGGCCCGACGAAGCTCACCGAGGGCTTGAAGCCGAGCGCGGCCGCGGCCTGGCTGGCCTCCCGCAGCACCCGGGTGCGCAGGGTGTCCGGCGCGTCGCCGTGGTCGTCGTGCTGGAGGGCGTAGATGGTGGTGCGGACCTCCTGGATGGTGGCGTCCAGCTCGTCCACCGCCTTGCCGATGCCGACCCTGACCTCGGGGACGACGGCCCGCCGGGCGGCGCTCTCCAGCATCATCCCGGTGGCGAACAGCCGTTGGATCACCAGGTCGTGCAGGTCGCGGGCGATCCGGTCGCGGTCCTGGAAGACGGCCAGCCGCTGCTGGTCGCGCTGGCCCTCGGCGAGCCGCAGGGCCAGCGCGGCCTGCGAGGCGAAGGTCTCGGCGAGCTGCTTCTCGCTGTCGGTGAACGGCACCGCGCCGTGCGGGCGCCAGACGCAGAGCCCGCCGAGCACCCGCCCCGCGGCGACCATCGGCACGGCCATGGACGGGCCGAAGCGGCGGGCGAGCCGGATCACCACGGTCGGGTCGCTGGACATGTCGTCCAGGTAGACGCTCTCCCCCGCGAGCAGCCGCGCCGCGAAGCTCTCCCTGGGCAGCAGTTCGCCGCGGACGTACTCGGCCAGTTCGCCGGAGGCGTGCGCGACCCGCATCTGCCCGTCGCCCTCGCCGCCGCCCTCCGGGCCGGTCGGCAGCAGGATCATGCCGAGCGCGGCGTCCGCCAGCTCCCGTACCTGCTCGGCGGCGACGGTCAGCGCGCTCTCGGCCTGCTCGGCGGAGAGCAGGGCGGTGGCGACGGCGGCGGCGCCGGCGATCCAGCGTTCGCGGCGGCGGCCCTCCTCGTACAGCCGGGAGTTCTCGATGGCCACGCCGGCCGCCGCGGCGAGCGCGTGCACCACCTGCTCGTCCTCGGGGGTGAAGGCGCCGCCGCCCTTCTTCTCGGTGAGGTAGAGGTTGCCGAACACCTCCGCGCGGACCCGGATCGGCACGCCCAGGAAGGTCCTCATGCAGGGGTGGTGCGGCGGGAAGCCGGAGGAGCGCGGGTCGGTGCGGAGGTCGGCCAGCCGCAGCGGCTCGGGGCGGTCGATGAGCGCGCCGAGGATGCCCCGGCCGGCGGGCAGTTCGCCGATCTCGGCGGCGGTCTCGTCGTCGACCCCGACGTGGATGAAGTCGGCCAGGCCGGTGCCGCCGGGGGCGATCACGCCGAGCGCCGCGTAGCGGGCGTCGACCAGTTCGGCGGCGCCCACGGCGATCCGGTGCAGGGTGGCGTGCAGGTCCAGCCCGGCCCCGATCGAGACCACCGCCTCCAGCAGCCGCTGCATCCGGTCGGTGACCGCGGCGGCCGACTGCAGGCGCTCGGCGACCTCGGTGACCAGGGTGTCCAGCCCGAGCGAGGCGATCTCCGGCACCTGGTGGGGCGTCTGCTCGGCGGCGGCCCCGGGGAGGTCCGACGGGAGGCCCGGAACGGGGTCCGACGGAAGGCCCGGAACGGGGTCCGACGGGAAGCCCGGAGCGGGGTCGGGCGGGAGGTCCGGCGTGGGGTCCATGAAGAAAGCCTACGTTTGTACGCTTTTCAGCCGAAGGACGGCGCGACTAACGGGTGACGGCCCGGCCGGCGGCAGCCGGAACCGGCTCCAGCAGCCCGTCCGCCTCCCGCTCCCGCCGCCACATCGCGTGCAGCCGCCCGTCCGGGTCGGCGACCAGCTCCGACCAGCGGCCCCGCTCGGCCACCCGTCCGCCGTCCAGCACCAGCACCTCGTCCACCGTGGTGTCGTCCAGCCCGGCCAGCCGGTGGGTGATCAGCACGGTGGTGCGGCCCTCGGTGGCGGCCAGCAGGTCGGCGGTGAGGGCGTCGGCGGTGGGCAGGTCGAGGTGCTCGGCGGGCTCGTCCAGGACCAGCACGGGGAAGTCCGCGAGCAGCGCCCGGGCGAGCGCCAGCCGCCGGCGCTGGCCGCCGGAGAGCCGGGCGCCGTGCTCGCCGACCATGGTGTCCAGGCCATCCGGCAGGCCCTCGGTCCACTCCAGCAGCCGGGCGGCGGCCAGCGCGGCGCGCAGCTCCTCCTCCCCCGCCGCCGGCCGGGCCAGCCGCAGGTTCTCCCGCAGCGAGCTGTCGAAGACGTGGGCGTCCTGGGCGCAGAGCCCGATCACCCGGCGGACGGACTCGCCCGCCAGCGCGCGGCTGTCCACGGCCTCGGGGCGGCCGTCGGCGAACCGCACCGTTCCGGCGCTCGGCTCCAGGAAGCGCAGCAGCGCCTGGGCGAGGGTGGTCTTGCCGGAGCCGGACGGGCCGACCACGGCGATCCGGCGGCCGGCCGCGAGGTCGAGGTCCACCCCGACGAGCGCGTCCGCCGTCTGCCCGGGGTGCCGTACGGTCAGCCCGCGCACCGCGACGGGCAGCGGCCGCTCGGGCAGCGCCACCGGTTCGGCGGGCTCGGCGACCGGGGGTTCGGCGGAGAGCACCTCGTCCAGCCGGGCCCGCGCGGCGCGGCTGCGCTGGCGGGCCTGGACGGCGAGCGGCATCCCGGTGACGGCCTCGAAGGCGGCCAGCGGGGTCAGCACCACCACGGCCAGGCAGACCGGCGCCAGCACCCCGTCGCGCACCCCCTGGACGCCGACGGCGGCCGCGGCGGTCACGGTCAGCCCGGTGAGCAGGGCGATCAGCCCGGTGCCGAGCGCCGTGGTGGCGGCCGAGCGGGCGGCCAGCCCGGTCAGCGCGGCGTCGGCGCTACGGACGGCGGCCAGCCGGCCGGGCAGCGCGCCGGCCACGGTGAGCTCGGCGGTGCCGGTGAAGGCGTCCACCACGGCGGTGGCCAGGCGCCCGCGCGCCGGGGCCTGGCGCCGCTCGGCGCCGGCCGACCAGCGGGCGGCCAGGGCGGGCACCAGCCCGCCCGCGAGCAGCAGTCCGAGGCCGAGCACCAGCCCGGCGGCCGGCAGGAAGGCGGCCATCGCCGCGGTCGAGGCCAGCGCGACCAGGCCGGCCACCGCGGCCGGCAGCCGCCAGCGCAGGTAGTGGTCCTGGACGGCGTCCACGTCGGCGACCAGCCGGGAGAGCAGGTCGCCGCGCCGGAAGGCGGGCAGTCCGGCCGGGGCGAGCGCGCTCAGCCGCCGGTAGACGGCGGCCCGCAGGGTGCCGAGGGTGCGCAGCACCGCATCGTGCGAGACCAGCCGCTCGGCGTAGCGGAAGACGCTGCGGCCGATGCCGAAGGCCCGTACCGAGGTGACGGCCATCATCAGGTAGAGCACCGGCGGCATCTCGGAGGCCCGGGAGATCAGGTAGCCGGAGGTGGCCATCAGCGCGACGGCGCAGCCGAGGGCGAGCGCGCCGAGCAGGATCGAGAGCGCCAGCCGGGGGGTGCCGCCGCCCTCGGGCCGGGGCTCCTCGGCGACGGCGGGGGCGGGCGTGGGGCGGCCGCTGTGGGCGAGCGGCGCCACCGGGGCGGCCGGGGCGGCGGCCGACGGGGCTCCCGCCAGCCGTACCCGCCGGTCGGCGACGGCCAGCAGGGCGGGCCGGTGCGCGACCACCAGCACGGTGCGCGCCGGGTCGGCGGCGAGCGCCCGGACGGCGTCCACCACGGCCGCCTCGGAGGCGCCGTCCAGGTTGGCGGTCGGCTCGTCCAGCAGCACCAGCGGCCGGTCCTCGGCGAGCAGCACCCGGGCGAGGGCGAGGCGCTGGCGCTGCCCGGCGGAGAGCCCGGCGCCGTCCTCCCCGAGGACTGCCGCCAGGTCGGTCACGAAGTCGAGCGCGTGCGCGGCCCGCAGCGCCGTCCAGAGCTGCTCGTCGGTGGCCTCCGGCCGGTAGAGCCGCAGGTTCTCGGCGACCGTCCCGGCGAACAGGTGCGGGTGCTGCGGCACCCAGGCGATCTGCCGCCGCCAGCTCTCCGGCTCCAGCTCGGCCAGGTCGTACGTCGTACGGCCGTCGGCGGCGGTGATCCGGACGGTGCCCGACGACGGGGCGGTGAGGCCGAGCAGCACGGCCAGCAGGGTGGACTTGCCGGCGCCGCTGGGGCCGGTGAGCGCCGTGCTGGAGCCCGGGCTCAGGGTCAGCGCGGCGCCGTCCAGCGCGGGCTCGGTGCGCCCGGGGTGCCGGACGACCAGGCCCTCGGCGGCGATCACGGCGCTCGCGAGGTCGGGTGCCGGGGTGGTACCGGCGGCGGGCAGCGGGGTCTCCAGCACCCGGAACAGCTCGTCGGCGGCGGTCAGCCCCTCGACGCTGGAGTGGTAGAGCGCGCCGACCTGGCGGATCGGGAAGTACACCTCGGGGGCGAGCACCAGGATCAGCAGCCCGGTCTCCAGGTCGAGCGTGCCGTCCACCAGCCGGAAGCCGACGGTGACGGCGACCAGCGCGACGGACAGGGTGGAGAGCAGCTCCAGGGTGAAGGAGGAGACGAAGGCGATCCGCAGGGTGCGCAGGGTGGCCCGGCGGTAGTCGGCGGTGATCCGGGCGATGGTGGCGGCCTGGGTGCGGGCCCGGTTGAACACCTTGAGGGTGGGCAGTCCGGCGACCACGTCGAGGAAGTGGTGGGAGAGCCGGGACAGGGTGTTCCACTGCCGGTCCATCCGGGACTGGGTGGCCATCCCGATCAGCACCATGAACAGCGGGATCAGCGGCAGCGTCCCGGCGATGACCGCGGCCGAGGTGAAGTCGGCGCCGACGATCCGCAGCAGCACGATCACCGGGACGACCACGGCCAGCGCCAGCTGCGGCAGGTAGCGGGCGAAGTAGTCGTCCAGCGCGTCGATACCGCGGGTGGCGAGGGTGGTGAGTTCGCCGGTGCGCCGGCCCGCCAGGTAGGACGGGCCGAGCGCGGTGGCGTGGTCGAGCAGCCGGCGCCGCAGGGTGGACTTCACCCGGGCGACGGACCGGTGGGCGGTGAGTTCGGTGAGCCAGCCGACCAGCCCGCGCCCGACCGCCGTCAGGGCGAGCAGCAGCAGCGGCGTGGTCAGCTCGCCGAGCGTCGCCCCGCGCTGGAAGGCGCGGACGACGATCTCGGCGATCAGACTCGCCTGGGCGACCACCAGGGCCGCGCCGACCGCGCCGAGCAGCACGGATCCGGCGAGGAAGGCCCTGGTGGTGCGGGCGTACCCGAGGAGTCGGGGGTCGACCGGCTTCACGGCGTCAGGCCTGGTCGAGCGGGGCGGCCGGGTTGTGCCCGGGGATGTGCTGGACGCCGATCCGCTTGCGGAACACCCAGTACGTCCAGCCCTGGTAGAGCAGCACCAGCGGGGTGAAGATCGCCGCCACGACGGTCATCACCTTCAGCGTGTACGGCGAGGACGCGGCGTTGCTGACGGTCAGGCTCCACTCCGGGTTCAGGGTGGAGGGCATGACGTCCGGGAAGAGCGCCAGGAAGAGCATCGCGACCGCGGCCACGATGGTCGCCCCGGAGAGGCTGAACGCCCATCCCTCGCGGCCGAGCTGGTTGGCCGCCAGGGCGCCGAGCAGGGCGACCACCGCGACGATCATCGCGGCGAGGCTGCGGCCGTTGCCGTGGTCCACCTGGGTCCAGGTCAGGAAGGCCAGCGCCAGCACGGCGGTCGCCAGGCCGGAGACCAGGGCGGACCTGCGGGCCCGCTCGCGGATCTCGCCGACCGTCTTGAGCGCGGCGAACACCGAGCCGTGCAGGGTGAACAGGGCGAGCGTCACCAGGCCGCCGAGCAGCGCGTACGGGTTCAGCAGGTCCCAGAGGGTGCCGACGTAGTTCTTCTGCGCGTCGATGTCCACGCCGCGCACGATGTTGGCGAAGGCCACGCCCCAGAGGAAGGCCGGGAGGAGGGAGGTCCAGAAGATGGCCTCCTCCCAGTTCCGCTGCCAGCGGGCGCCGTCGTTCTTGGCCCGGTACTCGAAGGCCACCCCGCGGACGATCAGGCAGACCAGGATGACCAGCAGCGGGATGTAGAAGCCGCTGAAGAGCGTCGCGTACCAGTCCGGGAAGGCCGCGAAGGTGGCGCCGCCGGCGGTCAGCAGCCAGACCTCGTTGCCGTCCCAGACCGGGCCGATGGTGTTGATCAGCACCCGCCGCTCGGCGGTGTTGCGGGCCAGCGGCTTGGTCAGCACGCCGATCCCGAAGTCGAAGCCCTCCAGGAAGAAGTAGCCGATCCACAGGACCGCGATCAGCACGAACCAGACGTCGTGGAGTTGCATGTCAGATCCTCAGTTCCCCGGTGTCCCGGCGCCTCAGTAGGCGAAGGCGAGCGGCTTGTCGGCGTCCTCGTCCGAGGACGGTCCGCGCAACGACGGGTCCTTGGTGGGCGGCTGCTCGGTCACCACCGGGCCGGCCTTGGCGTACTTGACCAGCAGCCGGACCTCGATGACGGCGAGGATGGCGTACAGCGTGGTGAAGGTGGCCAGCGCCCCGATCTGGGTGCCGACGCTGACGTTGGGGGAGACCGCGCTGGCCGTGGTCATCAGGCCGAAGACGGCCCAGGGCTGACGGCCCATCTCGGTGAAGATCCAGCCGAAGCTGTTGGCGATCAGCGGGAAGCCCATGGTCAGGATGCCGATCCGCCAGCTCCACTTGGTCAGCTGCGGCCCCAGCTCGCGCCTGGGGGTGAGCATCAGCCGGGGCACCTCGGTCTCGCCGGTGCGGAACTCGGGGTGCAGGAAGAGCTTCTTCCGGGTGGTCCACAGGCCGATCAGGCCGGCCAGGAAGGAGGTCATCCCGAAGCCGATCATGAGGCGGAAGCCCCAGTAGGTGACGAAGATGCTCGGGATGTAGTCCTTGGGGTCGCCGCCGTGCTGGGCGGCCTCGGCGGCGGCGGTGTCGTTGATGCCGGGGACGGACGAGCTGAAGTCGCTGTGGGCGAGGAAGGAGAGTATCCCGGGGATCTCCAGGGCGACCGAGTTGTGGCCCTTGCTGACGTCCCCGACCGCGAAGACCGAGAACGGCGCCGGCGCCTGGGTCTCCCACAGCGCCTCGGCGGCGGCCATCTTCATCGGCTGCTGCTCGAACATGACCTTGCCCAGGGTGTCGCCGCTGAGCGCGGTGCCGGCGCCGAAGACGACCGCGAGCACCAGGCCGAGCCGCAGCGAGGTGCGCATCGCGGCGGTCTTCTTCGGGTCGGCGGTCTCGGGCTTGCGCTTGGCCTTCCAGAGGTGGAAGGAGGCGATGCCGACGACGAAGGCCGCACCGGTGAGGAAGGCGGCGGTCAGGGTGTGGAAGACGACCACCAGGGTGGTGTTCTGGAACAGCACCCGGACGACGTCGGTCAGTTGGGCCTTGCCGGTGACCGGGTCGATCGCGTAGCCGACCGGGTGCTGCATCCAGGAGTTGGCGGCCAGGATGAAGTAGCCCGAGAGCACGGTGCCCAGCGCCACCATCCACATGCAGGCGCAGTGGATCTTCCTCGGCAGCTTGTCCCAGCCGAAGATCCACAGGCCGATGAAGGTGGACTCGAAGAAGAAGGCGATCAGCGCCTCCATCGCGAGCGGGGCGCCGAAGACGTCGCCGACGAAGCGGGAGTAGTCGGACCAGTTCATGCCGAACTGGAACTCCTGGACGATGCCGGTGACCACGCCCATCGCGATGTTGATGAGGAAGAGCTTTCCCCAGAACTTGGTGGCGTGGAAGTACTTCTCCTTGTTCGTCCGCACCCAGGCGGTCTCCAGACCGGCCACGATCGCGGCCAGGCTGATCGTGAGCGGGACGAAGAGGAAGTGGTAGACGGTGGTGATGCCGAATTGCCATCGCGCGATGGTTTCGTGAGCGATTGCCAGTTCCACGTCGCCCTCTCTCCCAACCTGCCCGCGTGACGACGGGCATCTTCCGGACAAACTTCATCTATAGCCGTAGACCGTTGCTCAACCACGCAAGCTTGTCCGCTTGTGAACGTGAACACGTTCACAAGGAGCAGTATCCACCATCCTTACGGGGGAACCGCAGGTGGGGTGGGATTGACAGGCTGTGCGCTGCGTCACGGGCCGCGGCGCGGTCCGCACAGTCTGCGGATCCACCGCGGGCCGGGGCAACGAACGACCGGGCGGATGGCCGGAAGTTGTTGGCCGAACCGGCGCTTGACAGGCCCGCGACCCGGTCGCCCCGACGGGATCCGCGTGCTAGGGCCTGTCTTCGGACTCGCCTCTGCGGGCCACGCCCTACGGGCGGCCGAGCAGCTCGGTGCCCGGGACGGAATCGGCGCGGGCCGTGAAGAACCCGGTGAATCCGGCCAGGAACTCCTCCCGGGTGATCCGCCCGTCCCCGTCGGCGTCCAGCCGGCGGAAACCGTGCGACAGCTCGGCCGGGTGCACGCGCGGCCCGCCGAACACCGCGCGGTACTCGTCGAACTCCAGGAAGCCGCTGCCGTCGGTGTCGGCCGCGGTGAACACCGCCCGCAGCGCGGGCAGCAGCCCCCGCTCCAGGTAGGCCTCGTCCCGGTCCAGGCCCGCCAGGGTCGCCGCCACGAACTCCTCCCGGCTGACCCTCCCGTCCCCGTTCGCGTCCATCACCGCGCGCAGCTGCTCCCACCAGCTGTCGAAGGCCTCGTACACCCGGGCCTCGCCCGCCTCGTCCAACTCCAGCTGCCAGCACACGTTGTGCGCCATCGCCCGCAGGTCGTGCGCGGTGATGAAGCCGTCGCCGGTCTGGTCGAGCACCTCGCGGAAGAAGCGGTCCAGCCGGGGCCCCCGGCCGTCCCGGTGCGGGCGGTGGCGCTTCGGCGCCCGGTGCTCCTCCGGGGAGCGGTAGCGCAGCCGGTCCGGGAGGAGCGGGACGACCGCGCCCACGCCGCGGTGCAGCACGGCGGACAGCAGCGCGGCCCGCCGGGTCCGGACCAGCCCGAACCGCTCCCGCACCGCCGGCGGCAGGTCCGCCACCGTCAGCTCGCGGATCGCCCGGGCGACCACCACCCGCACCACCCGCCAACCCGCGTCGCCGAGGAACCGGAGCCGGCGCGGCGCGGGCGCCTCGCGCAGCAGGTCGTCCAGCAGGTGGCGCGCCGCCTCGGTGTGCTCCAGCCGCTCCCGCGCGTACCGGGCGAAGTAGGCCGGCAACTCCCCCACGGTCTCCGGGATCTCGCCCTTCGGGAGGTCGAAGACGGCGACCGCCTCCCGGAACTCCGCATACGCCTGCGCCAACTCCCCCGCGTCGTACCGGTCCCCGCCCAGCCGGCGCATCGCGACCACGCCCTCGAAGAGCGTCAGCAGCACCCACGCCCTGGTCGCCGCGTCCCCGGCGTCGTACGGCCGCCCGTCCGGCCCCGTCCCCCGGATCCGCTTGTGCGCCCGCTCCAGCCGCGCGACCTCCCGGCGCAGCGCGTCCGCATCCTGGTAGAACAGCCGTCGCCCGCTGCCCAGCGTGTGCTCCACCCGCCGCCACGGGTGCGCCCGGTACGTCGAGTGCTCCGCCATCCCCGCCGCCACCACCGGATCCGCCGCCTGCAGCACCAGCAGCCGCCACGCGACCAGCACGATCCGCCACTCCGACAGGTCCCGCCTGAACGACGCGCCGCGTTCAGCCACGGCGCTCACCGGTGATCTCGGGACCGATCACGAAGCCCTTGGCGGGGCCCTCGGGGATCACGGCCTCCTTGCCGTACGGGACCCGGGTCGAGGTCGCGTAGGCACGGCGCTCGGGGTCGGGGCCGGTGAGGACGGTGACGGCGTCGAACCCCTCGATGATCTCCACATGGATGCCCTGGGGGACGTCCATGGACTTCCACATCTCCCACAGCGCCTGGTCCAGGTCCACGCCGGTCTCCTCAACAGCAACCGCGCTCATCGGAACACCCCAATTTCCCGTCCAGTGATCAGCCCGCGCGAGCCCGCGCGAGCAACGGCAGCACGGTCGCACGCGACCTGGGGGTCGGCCGGGTGAACGGCAACGGGTTCACTCGATCGAGGAGTTTCGGGGTCGGGAACGCCGGAACCGCAGGACGGGCCGGGGCCTGTCCTGCGGTTCGGGGGTGGTCGCGCCCGCCTTTCGGGCGGGTGCGGAGCCGGGTGGGGCGGGGTGGGTCAGGAAGCCGAGCGGGCCGGCTTGCGGCGGGAGACGTAGAGGGCGGCGGCGCCGAGGCCGAGGGCGAGGCCGGAGCCCAGGGCGAGGTACGGGGTGGCGGGGTTGGAACCGGTGTCGGCGAGTTCGGTGGCCGAGCCGGTGGTGGCGGCCTGCGTGGCGGTCGCGGTGCTGGTCGAGGTGGTCGACCTGTTCGAGGCGGTGGTGGCCCTGGTCGCGGTGGACGCCTTGGTCGCGGCGGTGTCCGAGGCCGGGGTGCCGGCGGCGGGCTGCTCCGCCGGCTTCTCGACGGGCTTCTCGACCGGCTTCGCGGCGGCGGCCCGGGCGTCGGCGAGCGCCTTGTCCGCGGCGGCCTTGGTGGCGGCCGCGGCCTTGGTGGCCTCCTGGGCCGTGGAGATCCGCCGGAACGCCTCGACCTTGGCGTCGTCCAGGGCCTTGCCCGCAGCGGTCACGGCGGCCTTGGCCTTCTCGTCCGCGGCGGTGGCGGCGTTGGCGGCCTCGAACGCCTTCAGCATCCGCTCCCTGGCCTTGGGGAGGTCCTCCTCCTTGGCGGTGCCGTACGCCCGGGCGGCCTCCTCGGCCTCCTTGTCGGTGGTCTCCCTGGTCGCGGCGGCCTGCTTGGCGGCGGCCCGCGCCTCCTGGAGCCTGCCCTGGTAGGGCTGCGGGTCCTTCAGGAACGCGGTGGCCTCGGCCGTGACCTCGGCCTCGTTCGCGACGGCCGCCGTGTGGGCCTTGGCCGCGGCCGCGGCGGCCTGCTCCAGCTCGGCGATCGAGCCGCTGTCGCTCCGGGTCTGCGTCACCGACGCCGACTCCGCGAAGGCGGGCGCGGCGGAGAGCACGGCGGCGGGCGAGACGACGGCGGCGACGAGGACGGCCGAGACCAGCGAACGGCGGAGGTTCACGATGACCCCTTTCGGGTCGAAAGGAAAAGCAAGGGTCACGGCCGGAGGGTTCCTCACGGCCGGACGACGCCGATCATAGGCACACGCATTCTTAACGCTCCATGCCGGATTCCGGCAATGACCGGGCGCCGAACCTTCCGGGTTCGCCGGGGAATTGACGAGTCGACAAAGCCGGGGCAAAAGCGCGCCCCGAACGCCCGAATTCGTGGCATTCGGGTCGGCGGGGCCGAATTCGCGGCATTCGGCCCCGCGGGAATCCGGTCAGCGCTGGCGGGGGAGTTCGACGCGGAAGGTGGCGCCCTCGCCCGGGGCGGTGTGCAGGGTGAGGGTGCCGCCGTGGGCGCGGGTGAGGGCGGTGGCGATGGCGAGGCCGAGGCCGGCGCCGCCGCCGTTGTCGCGGCTGCGGGAGGCGTCGACCCGGAAGAACCGGTCGAAGACCCGCTGGGCCTGCTCCTCGGTGAGGCCCGGGCCGGAGTCGGCGACCTCCAGCAGGCAGACGCCGCCGGGGCCGGCGCCCACCCCGATCCGGACCGGCGTGCCGGCCGGGGTGTGCTTGACCGCGTTGCCGACCAGGTTGGTGACCACCTGCCGCAGCCGCGCCTCGTCGCCGAGGACGGGCGCCGCGCCGGGCGCGCCGGTGCCGGCCGGGCCGGTGAGCGCGACCGGGCGGCTCGGGTCGAGGGCGGTGAGGTCGTGCAGCGCGTCGGCGGCGAGGGTGCGCAGGTCCATCGGGGCGAGGTCGAGCGGGCGCTCCTCGTCCAGCCGGGCGAGCACCAGCAGGTCCTCGACCAGGGCGCCCATCCGGTCGGCCTCGCTCTCGATCCGGGTCATGGTCCGCTTGACGTCGGCCTCGGTGGGCAGCGCGCCCATCCGGTAGAGCTCGGCGAAGCCGCGGATGCCGGCCAGCGGGGTGCGCAGCTCGTGCGAGGCGTCCGCGACGAAGCGCCGCATCCGGGCCTCGGACTCGGCGCGGGCCGCGAAGGCCGCCTCGATCTGGGTGAGCATCCCGTTGAGCGCGATCGACAGCCGGCCGACCTCGGTGCCCGGGGAGAGCTCCGGCATCCGGTGCGACAGCTCGCCGGCCGCGATCCGCTCGGCGCCCGCCTCGATCCGGCGCAGCGGCCGCAGCCCGGCGCGCACCGCGAAGAAGCCGAGCGCGGCGATCAGCACCAGGACGCCGCCGCCGATGGCCAGGAAGGAGGTGCTCAGCCTGCCGATGGTGGCGTCGATGTCCTCGCGGGAGACCGCCACCATGACGTAGGTCGGGGTGACCGCGGGCGAGGCGTACGCGCTGGGGTTGGCGGCCTGCCCGCGGGGGGCCTGGAGCGGCAGCACCAGCACCCGCCAGCTGTGCCGGCCGCGCTGGTCGGGCAGGTCGAAGGGGACGTCGGGGGCGGTCCGGGTCGGGTCCAGTCCGGCCAGCTGGGGCGCCGGGTCGCTGTCCGAGACGGGCTGGCGCATCAGCGCCTGGACCTTGCCGTCCGAGGAGAGGTACTGCACCAGGTACTGGCTGGGCAGGCTGACCCGCCGCCCGGCGACCAGGGGCTTCCCGGCGGCCGGCGCGACCACCTGGCTCGGGGGCTTGCGGGAGAGCGGCAGCCCGTACCGCTGGAGCTGTTCGTCCAGCTGTTCCACCAGCTGGGTCCGTACGGCGCCGAGCACGAAGGTGTCGCTGACCGCGAGCCCGGTGGCGACCAGCGCGAACACGAGCACCAGCAGCCGGGCGCGCAGCGACAGCCGGGAGGAGAAGCGGGCGGGCACGAGCGGGTCCGGTCAGCCCTGCGGGGGGCGGCGCAGGGCGTAGCCGATGCCGCGCACGGTGTGGATCAGCTTGGGGCCGTGCGCCGGGCCGGAGTCGAGCTTGCGGCGCAGGTAGGAGATGTACGACTCGACGATGGAGAGGTCCCCGCCGAAGTCGTAGGCCCAGACGTGGTCGAGGATCTGCGACTTGGAGACCACCCGGCCGACGTTGGCCATCAGGTAGTGCAGCAGCTTGAACTCGGTCGGGGAGAGCGAGACCGGGGTGCCGCCCCGGGTGACCTCGTGGGCGACCGGGTCGAGGCTGAGGTCGGCGACGACCAGTCGGCCGTCCTCGGCGGGCCCGCCGGCCCGGCGCAGGATGGCGCGGATCCGGGCGATCAGCTCCTCCAGGCTGAAGGGCTTGGTGACGTAGTCGTCCGCCCCGGCGGCCAGGCCCTGGACCTTGTCGCCGACGCCGTCCTTGGCGGTGAGGAAGAGCACCGGCAGGTGGTCGGCGGGGTGCCCGTGGGCCGGCCCGGCTATCTGCCCGCGGCTGGTGCGCTCGCGCAGCTTCTCGACGACGGTGAAGCCGTCGAGGTCGGGGAGCATCACGTCGAGGACGACCAGGTCCGGGCGCTCGGCGGCGACCAGTTCGAGCGCCTCGGTGCCGGTGGCGGCGGAGGCGACGCGGAAGCCGGAGAAGCGCAGCGAGGCGGAGAGCAGCTCGCGGATGTTGGGCTCGTCGTCCACGACGAGCAGGAACGCCTCGCCCTGGCCGCCGGGCACCGTGGAACCGCCTGGTGTGGTGACAGTGCCTTGCACGGGGCTTTCGCCTCCCGGTCGGACGATGACGTTCAGCATGAGGCTAGCCCCCGGAGGCTATGCGGCATGGATGAATGTTGGATTAACACCTTATCGGTCGGTTTTTGGGCGATCGGCGCACAGGGGTGGGGTCGGTGGTGTGCGCACGGGCGTGGACACGACGGACAGGGCGCGCACGCTGCGTGACGCGCCCCCTCGGTGTGCCGGCTCCCCCTCCGAGCGGGTCGACGCGAGCCGACGGGTGGACACCGCCCGCCGGTCGGCCCGACCCCCGGTCGCGACCGGCCCCCGGTCGCGAGCGACCCCCCGGACGTGACCGGCCCCTCGGGACCGCGGAATCCGTTCGCTTTTCCTCCTGCTATGATTTACAGCGAGGCGTAGGCAGTGCTTTCGAGCAATTGCCCGGCCCGATCATTTCGGTGGTCATAGCGAGAGGGAAACGCCCGGCTCCATTCCGAACCCGGAAGCTAAGCCTTTCAGCGCCGATGGTACTGCAGGGGGGACCCTGTGGGAGAGTAGGACGCCGCCGAATTCTTCTTACGGCCCCTGCCGTGTTTCGAAAGAGACACGGCAGGGGCTTTTTGCGTTTCCCCGGCCGTTCCCCGGCCGTTCCCCGCTTCCGGTGCGGGCGCCGACCGCCCGCAGCGGCGCGTCCGCCATCCGAGACGCCGAGTCCCGGAAGTGGTGCTTTGCGGGCATCTGAGAGGATGGCGGACATCGAAACAGACTTGCGTCTCGCTACCTGAGACTGCAATATCATGCTATGGACAACACTAGCGGCGTCGGCGTTCTCGACAAGGCCGCTCTGGTGCTCAGCGCACTGGAGTCGGGCCCCGCCACACTGGCGGGGCTGGTCGCCGCCACCGGTCTGGCGCGCCCCACCGCCCACAGACTCGCCGTCGCACTCGAACACCACCGCCTGGTCACCCGCGACATGCAGGGCCGCTTCATCCTCGGCCCCCGCCTGTCCGAACTCTCCGCCGCCGCCGGCGAGGACCGACTGCTCGCCACCGCGGGCCCCGTCCTCACCCACCTGCGCGACGTCACCGGGGAGAGCGCGCAGCTCTACCGCCGCCAGGGCGAGATGCGCATCTGCGTCGCCGCCGCCGAACGACTCTCCGGTCTGCGCGACACCGTCCCCGTCGGCAGCACCCTGCCGATGAAGGCCGGCTCCGCCGCCCAGGTCCTCCTCGCCTGGGAAGAGCCCGAGCGCCTCCACCGAGGCCTCCAGGGCGCCCGCTTCACCGCCACCGCGCTCAGCGGCGTCCGCCGCCGCGGCTGGGCCCAGTCCATCGGGGAGCGCGAGCCGGGCGTCGCGTCCGTCTCCGCCCCCGTCCGCGGACCGTCCAACCGCGTGGTGGCCGCCGTCTCCGTCTCCGGCCCCATCGAGCGGCTCACCCGCCACCCGGGTCGCCTGCACGCCCAGGCCATCATCGAGGCCGCCAACCGGCTCACCGAGGCCCTCCGCCGCAGCTGACCGCCGGGCAGCGCGGCCGGAACGCACGAACGGAACGGGCCGCGCCCGAGGAAAGGATCTCCTC
>NZ_JBHUAL010000165.1:0-22293 GCF_042789775.1 Kitasatospora sp. NPDC056800
GCTCCGAGCGGGCTCGGAGCACCACCACGCGAACGGGGAGAGGCTACCGGGTGAGGTCGGCCGGTGTGTCGAGGCGGGTCAGTTTCCGCGGGTTGCGCACGATGTAGACCCGGGTGACCCGGCCGTTCTCCACCGCGAGGCTCACCACCGAGGGTTCGCCGCCGATGTCGATCCGGCCGGCCGGGGCGCCGTTGAGCCACACCGCGGTGGTGTCGAACGGGACCGGCAGCCGCCCGGTGCGCGCGAGCAGCGCGGCCACGGCCTCGGCCCCGTGCACGGGGGCCGGTACGGCGGCCGCGATCCCGCCGCCGTCGGCGATCAGGACGACGTCCGGTGCCAGCACCTCCATCAGGTCCTGCAGCCGCCCGGTGCGCAGGGTCGCCAGGAACCGTTCCACCACCCGTTGTTGCTCGGAGCGGCTGACCCGTACCCGGGGCCGGCGGGCCGCCACGTGCGCGCGGGCGCGCCGGGCGATCTGCCGGACGGTGGGCGGGGTCTTGCCGAGGGCCTCGGCGATCTCCTCGTAGGGCAGCTCGAAGACCTCGCGCAGCACGAACACGGCCCGCTCGGTCGGCCCGAGCGTCTCCAGCACGGTCAGCATCGCGAACGAGACGCTCTCCGCGAGTTCGACGTCCTCGGCGACGTCGGGGCTGGTGAGCAGCGGCTCCGGCAGCCACTCGCCGACGTACTGCTCGCGCCGGCGGGTGAGCGTCCGCAGCCGGTTGAGGCCCTGGCGGGTGACGATCCTGATGAGGTACGAGCGCGGGTCGTGCACCTGGGCGCGGTCGACCCCGGCCCACCGCAGCCAGGACTCCTGCAGTACGTCCTCGGCGTCGGCGGCGGAGCCGAGCAGCTCGTAGGCGACGGTGAAGAGCAGGCTGCGGTGGGCGACGAAGGGGTCCTCGGTCATGCCGGCTTCACTCCGGCCGGCACGTCAGCGGCGGTGTCGGCGTCGTCGGCGGTGACGGTGGGCCGGGCCAGCGGGATCCCGCAGGAGTCGGAGAAGCCCTGCGACCGGACGCCGTTCGCGGTGTTGTTCCTGGTGGCCATGTTGACGAAGGCGACGTAGGCGGTGAGTTCGACCATGGCCGCCGGGCCGAGCTCGCCCAGCAGGTGCTCGTACTGCTCGTCGGTGACGGCTGGCGGGGTCACGGTCATGGCCTCGGCGTACGCCATCACCTCGCGCTCCAGCGCCGTGAACACCTCCGCCGCCCGCCAGTTCGGCACCTGGCTCGCCTTGGCCGGGTCCAGGCCCTGGTTCCGGGCCTGGAAGTAGCCGACGTCCAGGCACCAGCCGCAGCCGACCTGGGCGGCCACCGCCATGTGCGCGAAGGACTTGAGGCCCTCGTCGAGCGCGTCCCACTCGGCGATCCCGCGGGAGAAGTCCAGGTTCGCGGTGGCGACGGCGGGGTTGTGCCAGACGGCCTCGACGGGTTCGAGGGTGGTCCCGAACGTCCTGATCATGTTCTCGCTCAGCTCGGCGGGCAGCTGGGCCTTCGGCAGTCGCAGTGCCATGGTGTCCTCCGGGTTCGGTGGTTCGGCGGGTTGCCGGACATGAAGACACCGGAGGGCGCCCGGATGTGACAGCGGATGGCGAAGCCGGGAAGCCAGCCAGCCAGGCGGGCGGCCGGGAGAAAAGGCGTTTCGGACCGGCCGGGCGGTTCGCTACAGTCCGCCGGGAGTCCGACCACCGCGAGGAGACCGACCACCGTGACCGTCCCCGACGACCGCCCCGCCCCGCCGCTGACCGGCGGCGAGCGCGAGATGCTGCGCGGCTTCCTCGACTTCCACCGGGCGACCCTGGCTCTGAAGTGCGAGGGCCTGACCGACGAGCAGCTGCGGCTGCGCTCCAGCCCGCCGTCCACGCTCAGCCTGCTCGGGCTGGTCCGGCACATGGCGGAGGTCGAGCGGGTCTGGTTCCGCCGGGTGATCGACGGTGAGGAGCTGCCGCTGGTCTGGTCCGAGGACGGCGACTACCAGGCCGCCTACGACCCCGCCGGTGCCACCCGCGCCGAGGCCTTCGCCGCGTGGCAGGCCGAGGTCGAGCACTCCCGCCGGATCGAGCTCGCCGCCGACTCCCTCGACGTCACCGGCTACCAGGCCCGGTGGGACGCCGAGGTGTCGCTGCGGCTGGTGATGCTCCACCTGATCCACGAGTACGCCCGGCACAACGGGCACGCGGACTTCCTGCGGGAGGCGATCGACGGCACGGTGGGCGCCTGAGCGCCGAGGGGAGCTACCGGGCTACCAGCCGAGCAGGTGGGTGCGCCGGGTGAGGGCGGTGAGGACGGAGCCGGTGGCGGCCTCGGGGGTGAGCGCCGCGGTGTCGAGGGTGTGGGCGGTGTGGACGGTGTCCTCGGGCGCCGGGCCGGGGTGGAGGACGACGTAGTGGAGGGCGGCGCCGGTGGCGCGGCTCTCGCGGCGGAAGGTGTCGAGGGCGGCCGGGGCGGCGGGGGCCTCCACCACGACCTGGTAGCCGCGGGTGGCGTAGGCGAAGGCGGCCTGGGCGGCGGCCGCGAGGGCGGTGGCGTTCTGGCGGCCGGCCTCGGGCAGGTGGGGCGGGAGCTGGCCGCTGCGTATGACCCGCAGGAAGTCGTCCGTCCGCAGGTGGACGCTCGGGTTCAGTTCCCGGGCGAGCAGCTCCGCGACCGGGCTGTTCCCGGCCCCGGCCGGGTCGACGAGGACGAGGACGCCCCCGGCGCCCCCGCCGCCCCCGAGCTCCGGCCCACCTACGGTCGTACGGTTCACAGCTGCTGATCCCTTCGCGGGCCGGGGACGGTCGGGTAGCCGGGGCGGGGCGGTCGGAGTGCGAAGGGGCTGGTCGGCCCATATCCGGACATCCGACCGCCTCGTCCCTACGACTGATGCGTTTCGGGGATCAACCTAGTCCAAACGGGTGGTCCGAGTCGTCCCCAGCCCGCTTCCTGGGCGGGTCGGAGTGGTCGGTCGGCGGGGCCGGCCGGGGTGGTCAGCCCGCTTCGGTGCGCAGCACGATCGGGTTGGTGAGCGCCGCCATCGGGCCCCAGGGCAGGTCCGGGCCCATCGAGTTGCCCCTGCCGGGGGTGCCGTCCGCCTTCGGGTGGCGCACCTCGGCCCGGACGTAGGCGGCGAGCGAGGCGGTGGTGCGCCAGATCACGGTGCCGGAGCCGTCGGCGGGCAGCGACTCCTGGTGCATCTGGCCCTCGTCGGTGAGCAGGCGGACCGTCCCGCCGGGCACGCCGGAGACGGTGAGCCGGACGTCCAGCGGGGCGTCGGCCGGGACGGTCAGCTCCTCGCCGATGCCCGCCCGGCGGCCGTGCCCGGTGACGGTGAGGTCCAGCGTGACGGCGGAGGACTCGGCCAGCCAGCTGCGCCCGGCGCGCAGCCCGTCGAGGATCGCGTCCCGGGTGAGGTCCTCGGCCAGGACGACGTTGTGCGGGGAGCCGATGGCCTGCGGCTCGCTGTGCGCGTCGCTGTTGCCCAGGGCGGGCAGCCAGGAGCGGCCCTCGCGCAGGGCGACGGCGAGCCGGCCGTCCCAGGTGTCCACCGCCGACTCGTCGTCGTACGTCCAGGGGCCGTTCCACACCTCGACGCCATCGGCCTGCTCGTAGCCGAACTTCCACTGGCAGGCGACGTACGGGCAGTACGGGTGCGCGGGCACCACCAGGCCGCCGGACCGGTGGACCTGGCGGACGAAGCGCGGGAACTCCTCGTCGCGGGAGCGGTAGCGCCAGTCGACGAACTGGCCGGGCTCCAGGCCGAGGGCCAGCCAGTGGCCGTTGCGGGTGGTGATCTCCTCGCCCGGCAGGATCAGCAGGTCGGGGCCGGCCAGCGGGCCCCAGGCGGCGTGCGAGGAGCTGGTGTTGTGGTCGGTGGAGACGATGAAGTCCAGGCCGGCCGCGCGGGCCCCGGCGGCCACCTCCTCGGGCTTGCGCCGCCCGTCGGAGTGGACGGTGTGCAGGTGGCAGTCGCCCCGGTACCAGGCGCGGCCGCGGCCGCGGGCCTGCTCCGCCGGGTAGTGCGGGGTGAACCGCGGCCCGGGGGCGCCGAAGCGGAGGGTGACCTCGACGTGGTACTCCAGGCCCTGTGGGGCGACCTGGTAGGGGCCGAGGACCACGTGCCAGGTGCCGGGGTTGACCGGGCCGGGGAGGTAGCCGGGGGTCGCGGCGGCGCGGGAGAGGCTGAACTCGGTGCGGAAGCCGCCGGACCAGCCGCGGAAGCCGGGGCCGCCGAGGTCGGTGCCGCGCTCGTCGAAGATGCCGATGTCGCAGGAGTTGCCGGGGGTGCCGGCCGGGACGGGCGGCTTGTCATAGCCGTAGGAGACGGCGATCTCGCGGACGCCCTCCGGGACCTCGACCGGGAGGTAGACGAAGTCGGGGGAGCCGGTGGGCAGGTGGCCGGTGAGGGTGAGGGTGCGGTCGGGGGGTGTGGCGCCGGGGGCGGCGGCGGGGCCGTCGGAGGGGGCGGCGTCCGCCCGGCCGGTGGCGGCGGCGAGGCCGAGCGCGGTGGCGGCGCCGGTGGCGAGGCCGGTGCGGAGCAGGTCGCGGCGGGCGGGCTGCGGAGTCGGCGGGTGGGTCGGCTGGTCGGCCGGTTGGTCGGCGGGTCGGTTCGGGCGCGGGGTGCTGGGCTCGGTCGGCATCGAGGTCTCCGGATCGGGGCGGGCGGGTCGCTCGCGGGCTTACCCGGGCGGGTGAACCGGGGGTGAGTCGTGGCCCACGGCGGCGGGGCGGGTCGGTGAAGAGGCGCCGGGCGGGGGCGGGGGCGAGTTGCGGGGAGTGACGAATGGTCGGTTCATTGTCATGTCATTGGTTTACATGCCATCGGGTTATATGAGGCATGGCGTGTGCGAGACATGGCGCGGATGGGAGACGGGCGTGTCGGTGAGTCGGCGGGCACTGCTCATGGGGGTGGCCGGAGGAGCGCTGGCGGGGTGCCGGAGCAGGGCGGCGGGCACCGGTCCGGCCTCGCCCCCGGCCTCGGCGCCACCATCCACCGAACCGTCCGCCGAACCGCTCGCGACGCCGTCCGGCGGGCCCACCGAGGCCGTCGCGCCGACACCCGCGCCGACACCCGCCCCGGAATCGACGCCCGCGCCGGACCCCGCGAAGCAGCCCCCGCACCCGGCGACCCGGGCCGAGGTGGTCGAGCGGTACGGCGCGCTGGCCCCGGCCGAGTGGGGGCTGGACGTGTCCGGGGTGATCACCGAGCTGCCGGAGGGCGAGAGCGCCATGGCGCTCACCTTCGACGCCTGCGGCGGCCCCGGCGGCAGCGGCTACGACGCCGACCTGATCGACGCCCTGCGGGCGCACGGGGTGCCGGCCACGCTCTTCCTGAACGCCCGCTGGATCGACGCCAACCCGGACGAGTTCGAGCAGCTCGCCGCCGACCCGCTGTTCGAGATCGGCAACCACGGCACCGTCCACCGTCCGCTCTCGGTGACCGGCCGCTCCGCCTACGGCATCGCCGGCACGCGCGGCGTCGGCGAGGTGTACGACGAGGTGGCGGGCAACGCCGAGAAGCTCACCGGGCTGCTCGGGCACCCGCCCCGGTTCTTCCGCTCCGGCACCGCGCACTACGACGACGTCGCCACCCGGGTGGTCGCCGACCTGGGCCAGCGGGTGGCCGGATTCACCGTCAACGGGGACGACGGGGCGACGCTCCGGTCCGCCGAGGTGCGGCGGGAGGTCGCCTCCGCCCCGCCCGGCGCGATCGTGATCGGGCACATGAACCGCCCAGGCGGCGGCACCGCCCCCGGGGTGGCGGCGGCGGTGCCGGGGCTGCTGGCGGCGGGGCGGCGCTTCGTCCGGCTCTCGGACGTGCTGTAGCGGGGCACACCCCCGCGACGGGGCCCAGGGGCGGTCAGGCGGGGTGAAGGGCGGTCAGGCCAGGCGCAGGCCGCCCGGGTGCTCCTCCTCGATGATCCGGACCAGCCAGTCGAAGACCGTCGGCCCCCTGCCCGCCCGGGCGGCGTCCAGCTGGGAGGTGATCCGCGCGCGGTTGGTCGGGTGGGCGCGCGCCAGCCGCAGCTCCAGCTGCCGGACCGTCTCCGGGTAGCCGAGGTTGCGGCGGGAGACCTCGTGGTGGCGCCACTCGATGACCCAGTCGCCGTCCTCGGGGGTGCCGTAGCCGCCGCGCAGGCAGTCGGCGAAGGCGTCGAGGTTGCGGCCGAAGTAGCCGTCCACGCCGATGGTCCGCCCGACCACGTCCCAGAAGTCCTCCAGGGTCTTGATCTCGTTGCCGTCGATCACATAGGTCACCGTCACGGGGTCGAGGATATGCCGCCCCGGTCGAGGGCCGGTCGGTGACGGTCCGGGGGCTGGCCGGTGACGGCCCGGGGCCTGGTCGCCGGTCAGGGGGCGACGGCGATCGCGGTGGCGAGCAGCCCGTCCCGGACCGCCCAGCGGCCGTCGAAGCCGTCGAGCCGGCGGCCGTTGACCACCGGGCCCGGGACGAGCAGCCGGGCGGTGAAGGTGCCGTCGGGGGAGAGGTCCAGCTCGGCCTCCTCGAAGTCCAGGAAGACCTGCGTCAGCGGGAACCAGGCCTTGTACACCGACTCCTTGGCGCTGAACAGGATGCGGTCCCACGGGACGTCCGGGTGCTCGGCGGCCAGCTTGGCGAGCCGCTGCTGCTCGACCGGCAGCGCGACGGCCTCCTGGACGCCCTCCGGCAGCGGCAGCGCGGGCTCGGCGTCGATGCCGACGGAGGCGAGGGTGCCGGCCCGGGCCACGGCCGCCGCGCGGAAGCCGTCGCAGTGGGTGAGGCTGCCGACCACGCCGTCCGGCCAGCTCGGCGCGCCGCGCAGGCCCGGGACGAGCGGGCGGTACGGGACGCCGAGCCGGGCGAGGGCGGCCCGGGCGCAGTGCCGGACGGTGGTGAACTCGCGGCGCCGCTTGTCGACGGCGCGGGCGACGGCGGGCTCCTCCTCGGGCTCCAGCCGGGCCTCCGGCGGGTCCTCGTAGGCCACCTCGGTCACCACGACGTCCGGCAGCAGGTCCCCGATCATCCGTTCCCCCCTCGGTCGGCCGCGCGGCCGGGCTGCCGCGCGGGACGAGGGTAACCCGGGTGGGGGGATCTTGGCGGGTGATCGGGGATCATGGCCGACCGGCCCGGCCCGACTGGCGCGGACCGGCCGGTCCGCGGCTGGTCCGGGGCCGGTTTGGGCCCGGCTACTCGAAGGCGGCCGCCGCCTCGCGCAGCGCCCGGGCCACCGTCTCCGGGTCGTACGGCGCGGGCTCGCCGGGCCGGTAGGTGACGGAGTGCAGGGCGCCGGTGTAGCGGAAGGAGCGGTGCCGCTCGTACAGCGGCCAGGAGACCGGGGACTTGCGGTCGATGCCGACGCTGATGCCCTGGAACGGGGCCATGCCGATCAGCTGGTGGACCGGGCCGAGCAGGGTGGGCTCCGCCCGGGCCGCGGCGCCGTCCCCGGTGCCGCGCACCGGCAGGCCGTCCACGAGCAGCCGGAACTCCCATCTGAGGTCGGCGACGGCGGTGGCCTCCAGGGTGATCAGCCGGGCGCCGGCCGGCAGCGGGCCTCCGTCGGCCTCCAGCAGGTCGCCGTACTGGTTGTAGGCGAGGCGCAGCCGGCCCTCCTCGACGTAGAGGCTGTAGCCGCCGCCCTGGTCGCCGTGCGAGACCAGGACGCCCTGGTCGCCCGGCCGGTAGCCGTCGAGCGCGGCCTCGACGGTGAAGGAGCGGAAGGCGATCAGCCGGGAGGAGCGGTAGCGCTCCAGTTCGGGGGTGCCGGCCAGCAGGGTGACGGGGCGGCGCAGCCGCTCGGCCTCGGGGCCGCGCAGGGCGAGGGCGCCGCTGCCGTCGGCGAGCGGGAAGACCCCGTCGCGCCAGGCGGCGGCCTCCCAGGCGGCGGACAACTCCTTGACGAGGTCGGGGTGTTCGGCGGCGAGGTCGTGGATCTCGGTGGGGTCGGTGCGCAGGTCGTACAGCGCCCATTCGCCGTCGTCGTACGGGGTGCCCGGGCGGTGCAGGGTGACCAGCTTCCAGCCGTCGCGGTAGTAGCTGCGGTTGCCGGTCATCTCGCAGTACTGCTCGTGGTGGGTACCGGGCGCGGCGCCGTCGCGCAGCACGGAGGTGAAGCCGGTGCCGTCGAGCTCCTGGACGGGGTGGCCCCGGCGCTCCGACGGCCGTTCCACGCCCGCGAGTTCGAGCAGGGTGGGCAGGATGTCGGTGACGTACTGGTACTGGGTGCGGACGCCGGTGTCGCCCTCGGCGCGGGGCAGGCCGGCCGGCCAGGAGAGCACGAAGGGGACGCGGACGCCGCCCGCGTAGGTCTGGCCCTTGTAGAGGCGGAAGGGGGTGTTGGAGGCCATGCCCCAGCCGCGCGGGTAGTGCACCAGGCTCCGAGGGCCGCCGATCAGGTCGATCTCGCGCCGGACGTCCGGGTTCCAGTCCGCCGGCAGGTCCGGGTGGTGGACGAAGCGGCTGAAGTAGCTGCGGGTGCCCTCGGCGCCGCCCTCGCCGGTGCCGCCGTTGTCGCTGGTGAACACGATGATGGTGTTGTCGAGTTCGCCGAGGGCGGCCAGGGTGTCGGTGAGCCGGCCGAGGTTCTGGTCGACGTTGTCGACCATCGCCGCGTACACCTCCATGTAGCGGGCGTACAACTTCTGCTGGACGTCGGTGAGTTCGTCCCACGGGCCGACCTCGTACCCGGCCTCGGAGTTGCGCTCGGGCAGCTCGGTGCCGGGCGGGAAGTGGCCGGCGGCCAGCTGGCGGGCGAAGCGGGTGCGGCGCAGCTCGTCCCAGCCGCCGTCGTAGCGGCCGCGGTGTCGGGCGAGGTCCTCGGGCTTGGCCTGGAGCGGGCCGTGCACGGCGTTGTGGGCGAGGTAGAGGAAGAACGGCTTGTCGGCGTCGTGGGCGCGCAGCGAGGTGACCATCTTGACGGCCTGGTCGGTGATGTCGTCGGTGTAGTAGTAGCCGTCGGGGAACTCGTCGATGTCCAGCGGGCTGTTGTCGCGGACGAGTTGGTGCGGGTGGAAGAGGCTGGTCAGGCCCTCCAGGACGCCGTAGTACTGGTCGAAGCCCTTCTGGAGCGGCCAGTTGGCGCGGTCGTCGGCGGCGTTGGAGGCGGAGTCCCGGGTGAGGTGCCACTTGCCGACCGCGTAGGTGGCGTAGCCGGCGTCGTGCAGCAGTTCGGCCAGGGTGGGGATGTCCCCGGCGACCTCCATGCCGTAGCCGGGGAAGCCCGGGTCGGCGTTGGCGACGAAGGAGTAGCCGACCCGGTGCGGGTTGAGGCCGGTGAGCAGGGCCGCCCGGGCGGGGGAGCAGAGCGGCATGGTGTGGTAGTTGGCGAGCCGGACGCCGGTGGCGGCGAGGCGGTCCAGGGTGGGGGTGGGGATCTCGGCGCCGAACGGGCCGATGTCGCTGTAGCCCATGTCGTCGATCAGCACGACGACGATGTTGGGCGCGCCCTCGCGCGGGCGGACCCGCCGCGGCCAGGCGGGGACGGACTCGGCGAAGGTGCGGCCGACGGTGCCGGGGAAGCCCGCGTACGGGTCGCGGCGGTGCGGGTCGGGCTGCGGCGTCGGCCGGAGGTGCGGGTCGGGCGGGGTGCTCATACGGTGCTCCGGGGGTGGCTCGGGCGGGCGGCGGCTCAGCGGGCGCCGGCTCAGTGGGCGGCGGCTCAGCGGCTGGCGGCCGGAGCGGGCTCCAGGCCCGGCACGGCGGCCAACAGCTCGGCGGTGTAGGGGTGTTCGGGCGCGGTGACGACCCGGTCGGCCGGGCCGGTCTCGACGATCCGGCCGCGGTGCATCACCGCGATCCGGTGGCTGACCCGGCGGACCACCGCCAGGTCGTGGGCGATGAACAGGACGGCCAGGCCGAGTTCGCGCTGGAGCCGGGCGAGCAGCTCGATCACCTGGGCCTGGACCGAGACGTCCAGCGCGGAGACCGGCTCGTCGCAGACCAGCACGCTCGGTTCGGGCGCCAGGGCCCGGGCGATGCCGATGCGTTGGCGCTGGCCGCCGGAGAAGGCGCGCGGGTGGCGGTCGGCCACGGCCGGGTCCAGCCCGACCTGCTCCAGCAGTTCGGCGACCCGGGCGGCGCGCTGCTCCCGGTCGCCGAGGCGGTGGGCGATCAGCGGTTCGGCGATGATCTGCCCGGCGGTCATCCGGGGGTTGAGCGAGGAGTACGGGTCCTGGAAGACGAGTTGGACCTCGCGGTGCGGCCCGTCGCGCCGTGCCCCGCGGCCGAGTTCCTCGCCGCGGAAGCGGATGCTGCCGCCGGACGGCGGGTGCGCCTGGGCCAGCGCCCGGGCCAGGGTGGACTTGCCGGAGCCGGACTCCCCGACCAGGCCCAGGGTCTCGCCGGGGTGCAGGTCGAGGTCGACGCCGTGCAGCGCGGTGACGGCGCGCCGCCGGGATCCGTACGTCTTGGTCAGGCCGCGGACGGTGAGCAGCGGCCGGGTGCCCGGGGTGCTGTTGGCGGCCGCCCGGGAGGGCTCCTCCAGGCGCGGTACGGCGGCCAACAGCTCCAGGGTGTACGGGTGTTCGGGCCGGGCGAGGACCTCGGCGGTGGCGCCGCTTTCGACCACCCGGCCGTGCCGCATGACCAGCAGCCGGCGGCAGGTCCGGGCGATCACCCCGAGGTCGTGGCTGATCACCACCAGGGCGGTGCCGGTCTCCCGGTTGATCCGGGTCAGCAGCCGCAGGATCTGCTGCTGGACGGTGGGGTCGAGGGCGGTGGTCGGCTCGTCGGCGACCAGCACCTCGGCGTCGTGGGCGAGTGCGAGGGCGATCATGATGCGCTGGCGCTGGCCGCCGGAGAACCGGTGCGGGTGGTCGCGCAGTCGGCCGGCGGCATCGGGGATGCCGACCAGGTCGAGCAACTCGGCGGCCCGGGCCCGCCGTTCGGCCTTCCGCCGGGTGCCGCCGTGGGCGCGCAGCGCCTCGTCCAGCTGGCGGCCGACGGTGAGCACGGGGTTGAGCGAGGACATCGGGTCCTGGAAGACCATGGCGATCCGCCGCCCGCGCAGGGCGCGCAGCGCGGTCTCGGGGAGGGCGGCGAGGTCCTGCCCGGCGAGGTGGACCGAGCCGGCGGTGATCCGGCCGCCGGGCGGCAGCATCCGCAGCAGCGCCAGCGCGGTGGTGGACTTGCCGGAGCCGGACTCGCCGACGATACCCAGGGTGTCGCCCGCTCCGAGGTCGAAGGAGACGCCGTCGACGGCCGTGGTGCCTTGGGGGTCGGAATCGCCGAAGCGTACGGTGAGGTCGGTGACGCGGAGCACGGTGGTCATCGGCGGATCCCCCGGTTCAGGGCCTCGGCGATCAGCGTGAAGCCGAGCACCAGCGCGGTGGTGGCGGCCAGCGGGGCGGCCGCGAAGGTCGGGTGGGTGGCCAGGTAGGCGACGGACTGGCTGAGGATGCTGCCCAGGGTGGGCTCCGGCGGGCGGACCCCGAGGCCGAGGAAGCTCATCGCGCCCTCGATGAACACGCCGAGCGAGAGTGCCACGGCGGTCTGCACGATCAGCGGGTCGACGGCGTTGGGCAGTACGTGCCGCAGCAGCACCCGGGCCCGGGAGGCGCCGCCGACCCGGGCCGCCAGGGCGTACTCGCGCTCCCGCTGGACGAGGATGCCGGCCCGCAACTGCCGTCCGTAGCCGGGGATCTCGGCCAGCGCGATGACGATCACCACCGGCCAGCGGCCCGGGCCGAGGACGGCGGTGACGGCCAGGGCGAGGATGAGCCCGGGGAAGGCGAGCAGCAGGTCGAAGGCGCGCTGGACGGCGAGGTCGGACCACCGGGAGGTGGCCGCGAGCAGGGCGGCGGAGCAGCCGAGCAGGGCGCCGACCGGGACGGCGGTGACGATCAGCGCGAGGTCGGTGCCGATGCCGTGCAGCACCCGGCTGTACAGGTCGCGGCCGAGGTCGTCGGTGCCGAAGGGGTGCGCGGCGCCGGGGCCGGCCAGGGCGAGCGTGCTCTGGGCGTTCGGGTCGGTGCCGGTGAGCAGCGGTGCGAGCAGCCCGGCCAGGGCGACGGCGCCGACCAGGACGAGGCCGGTCAGGCCGCGCGGGCTGAGCAGGGCGGCGCGGTAACGGCCGCGCGGTGCTGCGGACTTGAGGGGAAGGGCGGCGGTGGTCATCGGGTCACTCCCAGCGGATCCGGGGGTCGAGCCAGGTGTAGGCCAGGTCGGTGAGCAGTTGGACGGCCACGTAGACCGCGACCACGAGCAGCAGCAGGTCCTGCACCAGCGGGTAGTCCCGGCGCAGCACGCCCTGCTCGATCAGCTGGCCGAGGCCCGGCCAGGCGAAGATCCGCTCCACCAGGACGGCCCCGGCGACGAGGTGGCCGGTCTGGAGGCCGAGGACGGTGACGGCGGAGGGCAGCGCGTTGGGCAGGGCGTGCCGCCAGACGATCCGCCGCCGGGAGACGCCGAGCGCGGTCGCGGTGCGGACGTAGTCCTCGGCGAGGGCGCGTTCGATGCCGTCCTTGAGGTAGCGGGCCAGCACGGCGGCGCTGGGCAGGGCCAGGCAGAGGGCGGGCATCGCCAGGTACTGCACGGCCAGGTCCGGTTCGGCGAGCAGGGACTCGTGCCCGCCGGCCGGGAGCAGTTCGAAGGAGACGGCGAACAGCAGGACCAGCAGCACGCCGGTGACGAACGGCGGGACCGCCAGCACACCGGTGGTGACCGCCTGGACGGCGGCGGCGACCGGGCCGCGCCGGGTGGTGGTACCGACCACGCCCAGCGGCAGCGCGATCAGGACCACCAGCAGCAGGGCGCCGAGGGTGAGTTGGACGGTGGCGCCGAGGCCGTTGCCGATCAGGTCGGAGACCTGGCCGCCGATCGCGTAGCTCGGCCCGAGGTCGCCGCTCAGCAGGTGGCCGAGCCAGCTGGCGTACTGGCCGAACAGCGGCTGGTCGAGCCCGAGTCGACCGCGGATGGCGGCGACGGTGGCGGGGGAGGCGTCCGGCCCGGCGAGCGTGGTGGCCGGGTCGCCGGGGATCAGCCGGAGGATGAGGAAGACCAGGAAGGAGGCGAGGGCGAGGACGAGCAGTCCGCTGGGGAGGCGTTTCAGGAGGAAGGTGCGCATGGGGTTCCGGGCCGTCCTGCTCAGGCCGTGAGGTAGGCGTCGTCGAGGTTGAGGTAGCCGAACTTGTTGAGCGTGACGCCCCGGGCCCGGCGGCCCGCGACCTCGACCAGTCCGGCGATGGCGAGGTCGATCACGAACTCCTCGTCCAGCAGCACATCGGTGATCTGCTGGTGGAGCGCCCTGGCCTCGGGGCTGTCGCTGTCGCTGCGGTTCCAGGCGCGCTGCACCACGTCGGTGTAGGCGGGGGAGGCGAAGCGGGAGCTGTTCCTGGCCTCGTTGAAGGGGTAGGCGCTCACCGCGAGGGTCGCGGGCTGGAGTTGGGCGAAGCCGTGGCTGAGCGTCCACAGGGCGGGCATGGACTGGGAGATCAGCTGCTTCTGCATGGTCGGGGAGTCGGCGGGCTGGAGCACCGTCTCGATGCCGACCTGCCGGAGGTCGTACTGGAGGATCTGCGCGATGGCCGTCGGCCCGGCCTCGTTGGAGTGGGCGAAGGGCAGGGTGATGTGCTCGGCGCCCGCCTCCCGGAGCAGCGCCCGGGCCCGCTCCGGGTCGTGCCGGTAGTGGGTGGCGCCGGCCTCGGTGTAGGCCGGGGAGGACTTGGGCCAGGGCACCGAGGAGACGGTGCCGTAGCCGCCGAGGGCCTGCTGGACGAGCCGGTCGCGGTCGACCGCCCAGGCGATGGCCTGGCGGACGCGCTTGTCCCGGACGTGCTCGGCGGTGACGTCCACGCCGATGTAGTGGGCGCCGGAGCCGGTGTCGTACTGCCTGATCCGGAACCGCGGGTCGTCGACCAGGGTCGCGGCGTCCTTGCCGCGGACGTTGTAGGACAGGTGGGTCTGGCCGGTCCTGAGCGAGGACAGCAGCGACTCCGCCTGCGGGATGATCCGGATCTCCACGCCGTCGAGGTGGGGGCGGCCGGGGTTCCAGTACTGCTCGTTGCGGGCGAAGGAGAGCGAGGAGCCGGGCTTGCGCCCGGTGAGGGCGAACGGGCCGGTGCCGACCAGCCGGGTGCCGGTGACGGCGTCCTCGATGCTCTCCCGATCCGGGACGATCATGAATTCGAAGAGGTCGAAGAGGTTGCTCACCGGGTGGGCGAGCACCAGGGTCAGCTCGAAGTCGCCGTTCTTGCGGAAGTCGGTGACGGCGGCGGCGGTGGACCTCAACTGGGCGGAGCGGGCCGGGTTCTGGAGGTTCCGGACGGCGAAGACGACGTCGTCGGCGGTGAACGGGCGGCCGCTGTGGAACAGCACGTCCTCGCGCAGCCTGAGGGTCACGTTCAGGCCGTCCGGCGAGACCTCCCAGGCGGTGGCGAGCTCGGGCTGCGGCCGGAGCCGGTCGTCGTACCGGGTGAGGGTGTTGAAGGCGAGGCGCTGGACGAGGGTGTTGGCGCTCACGGCGAAGAGCAGGCTCGGGGTGATGTCGATGCCGGTCGCGACGGTCAGCACGCCGCCCCGGCGCGGGGAGTCGGCGTCCACGGCACCGGCCGCGTTCCGGGCGTGCTCGACGGCCGAGCGGCAGCCCGCGAGCGTCAGCAGTCCGGCGCCGGCGAGGCCCGCGCGCAGCAGGGTGCGGCGGCTCGGGGCTGGGGGACGGGGGAGCGCGGTCATGGCGGTCCTTCGGGGGCGGCTGCGGGTGATCGGGGCGGTTAGGGACGGTGGGTGGCGCGGGGTGCGGTGAGCGCGTGGACCGGCCGGGCGTACAGCTCGCCGAGCACCGGCGCTCCGGCGGCCACGGCGAGCACGTCCCGGCCGCGCGGCTGGGCGATCAGCAGGCCGGCGTCCCGGTGCAGGTGCGAGCGGAGCGCGAACTCGGCCCGGACGACGTCGAGATGGGCCGGGTCGAGGAGGGCGAAGGTCTCGGTCAGCACCACCAGGTCGGGGTTGACCACGTCGGCGAGCAGGGCGAGCGCGCGGCCGACGATCCGGGCCCGGTTGCGGACCAGCCGGCCGGCCGTCGGGTCGCCGCGCCGGACGGCGGCGATCAGCTGGGCCCGGTCCGGCCCGGCGGTGACCCCCTCGGCGGCGGCCGCCGCGAACAGCGCGGTGTCCGAGGCGGCCACCGAGAGACAGCCGAGCCGCCCGCAGTGGCAGCGCTCCCGGCTGTCCGCGTCCGGGTCGGTGACCGTCCCGGAGACCGGGAGGTGGCCGAGGTCGCCGGTGGCCGAGGGCGGGCCCAGGTGGACGGTGCCCGCGACCGCCAGCGCCGCGTCCACCACGTGGCCGACGAACAGCTGCACCATGCTGCGGCGGGCGGCCGGGTGGCCGAAGAGGATCTCCGCCAGGGTGAGCGCCCGGGCGTGGTTGTCCACCTGGACGGGCAGTCCGGTGGCGGCCGTCAGCAGCTCGCGCAGCGGCAGGTCCCGCCACCGCAGCGGATCGTGCCGGACGACCACCCCGGCCGCCGGGTCGACGGAGCCGCCGGTGACGGCGCCGAGGCCGACCACCGTACGGTCGCCGCGCAGGGTGTCGATCAGCCGGGGCAGCCGGGCCAGCAGCGGGCGCAGCAGGTCCGGGCCGGTCCGGCCGCGGTGCGGGACCTCCTTGCGCCGTAGCACCCGGCCGCGCAGGTCGAGCAGCGCGACGGTGGTGAACGGCAGGCCGATGTGCAGCCCGGCCACGGCGAGGCGGTCCGGGTCGAGGTCGAGTGGCAGCTGGGGGCGGCCCAGGGTGCCGGTGCCGGCGGCCGCCAACTCGGGCCGCTCGTGCAGGAGTCCGAGCCGGACCAGGTCCACCGCCTGCCGGGAGACGGCCGAGGCGCTGAGCCCGGTGAGCGCGGCGACCCGGCTGCGGGCGATCGGCCCGTGGTCGAGCACCGTGCGCAGGACGGCGGAGGCGTTGGCGTCCCGGCGGTCGTCGCCGGCGCGCGGGGCGGTGGACGTGGTCATCGGCGCGGATCGTCTGCCGTGGTCCCTCGCGGCCCCGGTCAGTTGGCCGCTTCGAGCTCCTCGGCGGGCACCAGGCCCGGCACCCGCGGCGGGTCGGCGGGCTCCAGCAGCCGGCTCGGGGCGCCGTCCACGCCGACCGGCAGGTCGCCGTCCAGGGTGATCCGGCGCACCAGGCGCGGCTCGTCGCCGTAGTCGGCGACCGCGTAGTGCTGGGTGGCGCGGTTGTCCCAGATCGCCACGTCGCCGACCTGCCAGTCCCAGCGGACGGTGTTCTCCAACCGCTCCACGTAGCGCTGGAAGAGGTCGATCAGGGCCTTGCTGTCGTCGCCCGAGATGCCCTGGACGCGCTGGGCGAAGGCGCCCAGCAGCAGGGTCCTCTCACCGGTCACCGGGTGGACCCGGACCACCGGGTGCTCGGTCCTGAAGGCGGTGGAGACGAACACGTCCCGGAACAGCCTGGCGACCTCGGCGTTGTCCGCCAGCTCGGGGCGCAGGGCGAGCCGGGCGGCGTAGTCGTAGTCGTTGGTGTGGACGGCGCGCAGGCTCTCGGCGAGCGTCTTCAGCGGGGCGGGCAGGTCCCGGTAGGCGGCCGCGGTGTTGGCCCAGACGGTGCTGCCGCCGGCCGGCGGGACCTCCAGGGAGCGCAGGATCGAGGCCTTGGGGTAGGACGGGACGAAGGTGACGTCGGTGTGCCAGTTGTTGGCGCGCACGCCCTTGGTCGCGTCCAGCTCGAAGATGTAGCGGCCGTCGGCGCTGGGCACGGTGGGGTGGCCGACCGGCTGCCCGAGCAGCCGGGCGAAGGCCTCCTGCCCGGCGTCGTCCAGGTGCTGCTGGCCGCGGAAGAAGAGCACCTTGTGCTCGTACAGGGCGGCCTCCAGGGCGGCGACGGTCCCGGCGGGGAGGTCGCCGCCGAGGCGTATGTCATGCACGAGCGCGCCGATCCGGCCGGCGACGGGAGTGAGGCGGAGCGCGGTCGGGGCGGTGGCGTCGGCGGTGGTCGGTTCGGCGGGGGAGGTGGGGGCGGTGGGGGCGGTGGTCATGGCGGGGCCCTTTCGGGACGGGTGTGGTGACGGCGAATGCGGCTACGCAGCGTGACGAATGGCGGGTGCGCGGAGCGGCGTCAGGCGGCGGTGGGCGTACGGCTCCGCACGGCGGGCAGCGGGCGTACGGGGGCGTGACGGTCCGCTTCGGCGGACGTCAGCGGGCGAGGGCGCCGCGACAACAGCGGCGCGGGCAGCGGCGGGGGACGGGGCGGACGACGGTGGCCATCGGCCCTCCTTCCTGGTCGCTGCGGATGGGCTCGGGCCTCATCGTGCTGAACCGCCCGGGCCCCTGTCAATCGTCATCTTGGCTGGTGGGAAAGGGCGTTGCCGCTTCGTTGCGGCGGCTTGCGGCCGCTTGCCGGGTGTTGCGGCGGATGACGGGGGGATGGCGGGCGCGCTGCGGGCGGGCGTTCGGGCTTGTGGCCCGGGGGCGGGGTTACTAATTTTCGGAGCGGAAGTAATCCGGGCCGGCGCGGGCGGTTCCCGCCTCGGGGCCGACGCCTGCCCGGATACCGGTGCGGCTGTGACGTTCGGTGACGGCGGTGCGGTCGTTACTGCCCGAGCAGCCGGGCGAAGTCCAGCCCGAGACTGGCGAGGACGGGCAGCGCGCCGAGGTCGGTCACGCCGGCGACCGGGATGCTGTAGCCCTGGTTCACCTCGCGCGGCGCGGCGCCGGCGGTGACGGGGGCGGTGGTCGGGAGCAGGACGCTGCCGAGGAGCAGGGCGACGAGCGAGGTGCGCATCTGAGGAGGCCTCCGGGGGCTCGGGTGACGGCCTGTCAACACCCTCCGTGGCAGGGCGGTCACGCATCTTCGCCCCTTCGGCCGCATTGGTAAAGATTCTTGCCTTGTGTTCATGCCAACATCGCGGAGGTCTGGACCACCTTGCGGTCAGGCGCATACGTTTCCTCCACAAAGGCGTTCGGTCGGTGAACTTCCGTACGAGTGTGCCGACTTCTGCCTGTCATGCTCATGACCTTCACCGCAACCGAAGGGAACGAACCATGCGTGCCATCGGCAAGAACCTCAGGATCCTCGCGGGCGCCCCGCTCGCCGCGGCCGCCCTGATCGCCCTCACGGCCGGCTCCGCCAGCGCGGCGATACCGATCAACCAGCCCATGACCGGCAAGGCCACCTACTACACCGACGCCGGCTACGGCGCCTGCGGCACCCAGATCAACGCCTCCACCCAGATGCTGGTCGCCGTCTCGCACACCTGGTGGACCACCGCCAACCCGAACAACGACCCGGTCTGCAAGGGCATCTCGGTCAAGGTGACCTACCAGGGCAAGACCGTCACCGTCCCGGTGAAGGACCAGTGTCCCTCCTGCGACTCCACCCACATCGACCTCAGCCAGCCCGCCTTCGCCAAGCTGGCCCCGTTGGACAAGGGCGTCATCACCGGCCTGAGCTGGCAGTTCGTCAAGACCGGGCTCAAGGGCGAGACCGTCGAGCTCTCCGCCCCGGTCACCGGCTCCACCATCGGCTGAGCCGGCCCCGACGCCGGCCCCCGACGGCCCTGCCCGCCCCCGCGGCATGACGGGGGCGGGCACGGTCTCTCCGCGTCCGGTCCTCCTCCCGCGTCCGGTCGTCCTCCCGCGTCCGGTCAGGCGCCCGCGGACCCCGTTAGCCGCGGGGCCATCGCCAGCAGCAGCTGGACAGCCGGGGGAGCCGTCCGCGGATCGTGGGCCAGCCCCAGGGTGACGGTCGGCACCGGGGCCGTCAGCCGGCGCAGGCAGACGCCGGGTATCCGGAACACCCGGGCCCGGCCCTCGGGGATGGGCGCGATGCCGTACCCCGCCGCCACCGCCAGCAGGAGCTGCTCGTCGTCCGGCTCCTCCCGCACGATCCGCGGCGACCGGCCCGGCCACAGCTGCCCGGTGATCAGCGCGTGCATCCCGGGCCCGTTCTGGCGCGGCCAGAGCACCACCGGCTCGTCCGCGATCCGGTGCCGGCCGATCCGGGCCCGGGTGCGGGCGAGCGGATGGCCGGCCGGCACGGCGAGCAGCAGCTCCTCCTCGGCGACGATCCGGCAGTCGAGCCCGGGGACGTCCAGCGGCGGCCGGACGAACGCCGCGTCCAGCCGCCCGGCGAGCAGCTCGGCGACGTTGTGCGAGGTCCAGCCGGTCTGCAGGGCGACGTCCAGCCGCGGGTAGCGGTTGCGGAACTCCGTCACCAGGGCGTCGCAGACCCCGCCCCGGGCGGAGCGGGTGTACGCCACCCGCAGCCGCCCCTCCCGCCCCTGGACCACCGCCGCGACCCGCTCCTCGGCCGCCGCCACCTCCCGCAGCACCCGCCGGGCCTCCTCGGCGACCGCGCGCCCGACCGGGGTCAGCGCGCAGCCCTTGGTGGTGCGCTCGACCAGCTCCACGCCCAGCTGCCGCTCCAGCGCCTTGACCTGCTGGCTCAGTGCCGGCTGCGCCACGTGCAGTCGGCGGGCGGCCCGGGTGAAGTTCAACTCCTCCGCCAGCACCGAGAAGTAGCGCATGCGCCGCAGATCCATCCGCAGATCCATCCGGCGATGATAAGGGCGGCTTATCGCTTCCGGACAGAACCGGTCTTGGACGGCTTCCGGCGCGAGCCGCTTTCCTGGTGAGGGCCGCCGGCACCCGGCGGGCGGCCTTCGAGGGAGGGGTTCGCGATGGACGGCACGACGGACGGTGCGACGGGCGGCACGGTGGACGGCGTGATGGACGTCGTCGTGGTCGGGAGCGGGATCATCGGGCTCACCACGGCGATACGCCTGCAGGAGAAGGGACTTCGGGTCGTCGTGGTGACGGCCGACGGGCTGCTGTCGACGACCTCGGCGGTGGCCGCCGCCGTCTGGTTCCCGGTCGCCACCGGCACCGGCGGCCGGGTGGCGGACTGGTCCGCGACGGCCTTCGCGGAGTTCGCCCGCCAGGCCGAGGAGGGCGTGCCCGGCGTCTCGATGCGCAGCACCCGCATGCTGGAGCACGAGCGGCAGTCGGCAGGCCAGCCCTGGTGGGGCGACGCCGTCCCCGACCTGCGCCGGCTGACGGCCGCCGAACGCGGAGCGGACTGCGCGGACGGCTGGTCGTTCACCGCGCCCGCCGTCGAGATGCCGCTCTACCTGCCCTGGCTGCTCGGCCGGTTCGTCGACAACGGCGGCGGGATCGTCCACCGCCGCCTCGACACCCTCGACCAGGCCCGCGCCTGGGCGCCCGTGGTCGTCAACGCCACCGGGATCGGCGCCCGGCAGCTCTGCGACGACCCGGCCGTGCACCCGATCCGGGGCCAGCTCGTCCTCGTCCGCAACCCCGGCCTGCCCACCTCGACCCGGATCCAGGACGACCCGGCCGGCTACACGTACATCCACCCCCGCAGCACCGACGTCGTCCTCGGCGGCACCTTCGAGCCGGACGACTGGAACACCGTCGCCGATCCGGCCACCGCCGAGGCCATCCTCGCCCGCTGCACGGCCCGGATCCCCGCACTGCGCGAGGCCCGCGTCCTCGGCCACGTCGTCGGTCTGCGGCCCGCCCGCCACGGCGGTCCCCGCCTCGAGGCGGAGCCGGACGGCCGGACCGTCCACAACTACGGCCACGGGGGCGCCGGCGTCACGCTCAGCTGGGGCTGCGCCGACGCCGCGGCCGAACTGGCGGCCGCGGCGGTGAGTTGACCCCGTCGCGGGTGCGTACCGGCCCCCGAGCGCGCCGTCGCGGCGCCGCTCGGGGGCCTTCGGCCGGACGCCCACCGTGCCAAGTTCGCGGTTTTCCACGATGCCCGAGCGTGGCGGTCGGATGCCAATCTGTGACTGCCACCGCACCCCGCAGCCGGGTCGGGGCGGGACCGATCGGCCCCGGGTGACCGGCTGTTCACGTGGAACGCCCAGAAGGGACACTTGTCATGAACAGGCGAATCGGAGCGGCCTCGCTCAGCGCGGCTCTCGCGGCCGCGGTTCTCGTCGGCGGTACCGCCCAGGCCTACGCCGCCGCGGCCTCCCCCGCCCCGGCGCACGCCGCGCCGGCGCCCGTCGCGGCGCCCGCCGTCCAGGAAGGCGCGTCGGCGCAGGCGCTCGACATCTGGCACTGGGTCGGCCGGTACAACTCCCAGTTCGCCGCCGAGGCCGCGTACTGGGTGCTGTACGGCCTCGGGAGCGCCATCGCGATGAGGATCGAGAAGATCTGGGACAACGGCGTGGAGACCTGGGAGCTCTACATCCAGTGAGTCTCCACAGCCAGTGAGTCACCCGGCGCCGGCACCCAGCCGCGGCGCCCCCCTCCGGACGGGACCAAGGCGAGCGTGACGCGTGTCCGCTCGTCCAGCCGAGAAGAGAGTTGGTAGACCCATGCAGCGTACGACCTCCATGACCGGTCTGGGCCGCACGGCCGCGGGCGCCCTCACCGCCGTGCTGATGGCGGCCGGAGCGGTCGCCCTCGCCCCGTCCGCGCAGGCCGCGGCCGGACAGGACGGGCCGCAGGCCTCGGCGGCGCAGCGCCCGGCCGCCGAGAGCGCGGCGGCGAACGTGCCGCTGGTCGCCGCGGACCGTTCCACGAAGGTCACGCTCTCCAACGGCAGCGGGTCCGGCCTGACCAAGACGTGGGACAAGCTCGACCACGGCTGCTGGACGAACGACATGCTGCCGTCCGATTACATCCCCAACACGAAGTCCTCCAGCTGGCAGAGCGAGTCCTGCGGGTTCGCGACCGGGACCGAGGGCAACATCACCTACACGCTCGACAACGGCGGCGAGGTCAAGCTGCACTGGAACAACCCGTACTGGGGCAGCAACGACTACAGCTGCTCCGTTCCGGACGGGTACACCTGTTCCCGGAGCGGCGGCAGCGGGGACAACACCGCGGTCACCTTCAGCATCGGGCGCAGCCGGGCCAAGGCCGCCGCCGCGGAGATGCCCAGCCTGACCAGCGCCTCCCGGAGCACGAGCATCAACCTGACCAACAACTCGGGGAAGCTGCTCACCCGCTCCGGCGCGAGCCTGCAGTGGGGGATCTGGTCCGACAACATGATGCCGCCGTCGATGGTCCAGCCCGGTGTCACCGCGAAGTGGGCGAGCGAGTCCGAGGGCGTGATGACCGGCACCGAGGGTGAGGTCAGCTTCAACGTGGCCGGGGAGCAGAACCAGGTCAAGGTGCACTGGAACAACCCGTACTGGGGCAGCAACGGCTACAGCTGCGACGCGCCGGCCGGGTACAAGTGCACCTGGCAGGGCGGCAGCGGCGACAACGCCGCGGTCTCCTTCACCCTGTCGAAGTCCTGACGCCGAAGTCCTGACGCCGAGTCCTGACGCGGGATCCGGTGCCGAGGCCCTGATCGCGCCGGGCCGGGTCGAACCGGCCGCCCCCGCCCGGGTGCATCCGCACCCGGGCG
>NZ_JBHUAL010000166.1:0-19028 GCF_042789775.1 Kitasatospora sp. NPDC056800
CCCCTCGGGGGGAGCCCCGCCTCCGTCGTTCCCGGCCCCTCGAAGGGCGTCTCCGGGCCCTAGAAGGGGAGCACCGGCTCCTTGCGCCCGCCGCCCAGCAGCCGCTCCAGCGCCCCCTCCACGTCGCCCCGCCAGGAGAGCGTGGTCCGCGCCTCCAGCCGCAGCCGCGGGTAGCGCGAGTGCGGGCGGACGGTCCTGAAGCCGACCGCGAGCAGGTGGTCGGCCGGCAGCACGCAACTGGTCGGCGCCCGCCCGGAGGAGCCGAAGGCCTCGATCGCCCGCACCCCGCGCCCGATCAGGTCCTTGGCCACGGTCTGCACCAGCACCCGGCCGATCCCCTGGCGCTGGTATCCCGGCAGCACCCGGCTGACCATCAGCTGAACGGCGTCGGGCGAGACCGGGCTGGTCGGGAAGGACTGCGAGCGGGGGACGTAGGCGGGCGGCGCGTACAGCACGAACCCGGCGGGCCGGTCGTCCACGTAGACGATCCGGCCGCAGGAGCCCCACTCCAGCAGCACCGTGGAGATCCACCCCTCCTTCTCCAGCTCCGGCTTGCCCGACTCCACCGCTTCTTTCGCACTGACCGGGTCCAGCTCCCAGAACACGCAGGAGCGGCAGCCGGCCGGCAGGTCCCCGAGGTTGTCCAGCGTCAGCGGAACGATCCGCCGTCCCATGGCCGCACCTCCTCCTCCCTCTCACGGTCGAGCATTCCCCCACGAACGCCGATGGGTGCATGTTTCACGTGAAACAGCGCTCACGTGGAACACGCACCCATCGGGTCGTCGCCCTCGGCCGGCCGGGCCGGCTCAGCCCTGCGACAGCCGCAGACCGTCCTCCCCCGGGGCCATGCTGTCCAGGATCCGGTTCAGGTCCTCGACCGAGCCGAACTCCAGCACCACCTTGCCCTTGCCCAGCCTGCCGCCGCGCTGCGACACCTCGACCTTGACCCGGGTGTCGAAGCGGTCGGACAGCCGGCTCGCCAGGTCGTTGAAGGCCGGGGAGTTCAGCTTGCCCGCCTTCGGCGCCTGGCGCCTGGGCTGCTCCGGCTCCTCCGAGCGCATCAGCACGACGAGCTCCTCGACGTTGCGCACCGTGAGGCCCTCGGCGATCACCCGCGCGGCCAGCCGCTCCTGCTGCTCCGGGTCCGACAGGCCGAGCAGCGCCCGGGCGTGCCCGGCCATCAGCGTCCCGGCCACCAGCCGGGTCTGGACGGAGGGCGGGAGCTTCATCAGCCGCAGGGTGTTGGAGACGTGCGTCCGCGAGCGGCCGATCCGATCGGCCAGCTCCTCGTGGGTGCAGGAGAAGTCCCGCAGCAGCTGGTCGTAGGCGGCGGCCTCCTCCACCGGGTTCAGCTCGGCGCGGTGCAGGTTCTCCAGGAGGGCGTCCAGCAGCAGCTTGTCGTCCTCGGTGGCCCGGACGATCGCCGGGATCCGCTCCAGCCCGGCCTCCCGGGAGGCGCGCCAGCGGCGCTCGCCCATGATCAGCTCGAAGCTGTCCACGCCGACCTGGCGGACCACGATCGGCTGGAGCAGACCGACCTCCTTGATGGAGGTGACCAGCTCGGCCAGCTTGTCCTCGTCGAAGACCTCGCGCGGCTGGCGCGGATTGGGGGTGATCGCGTCCAGCGGCAGCTCGGCGAAGTACGCGCCGGCCGGCTGCGCCTGCTCGGCCCGCTTCTCGGCGGCCGCCCTGGCCGCCACCGTGCCGCGGACACTCGGCAGCGGCGTCACCGGGGCCGGTGCGGGCACGGCTGCCGCAGTCTTCGCCTCCACCCCGCCGTCCACCGGCGCGGCGGGGCGGATCAGCGCCTCCAGCCCTCGACCCAGACCAACCCTGCGAGCACTCACTGATGACCCTCCGTCGTACCGTGCTGTGCCACCGGGGCGCCGTGCCCCTGCTGGCCGTCCCGCTGCTGACCCACCAGTGAGCCGCCCGGGCCCACCGCACGCTGCGCGAGCTCGCGGGCGGCCTCCAGGTAGGAGAGCGCCCCGGTCGACCCCGGGTCGTAGGTGAGCACCGTCTGCCCGTAACTGGGCGCCTCCGAGATGCGCACCGACCGCGGGATCGCCGTGCTCAGCACCTCTTGGTGGAAGTGGGTCCGGACCTCCTCGGCGACCTGGGCGGCCAGCCTCGTCCGGGCGTCGTACATGGTGAGCAGGATGGTCGACACGTGCAGTGCGGGGTTGAGGTGCGCGCGCACCAGCTCGACGTTGCGCAGCAGCTGGCCGAGGCCCTCCAACGCGTAGTACTCGCACTGGATCGGGATCATCACCTCCTGGCCGGCGACCATGGCGTTGACCGTCAACAGGCCCAGCGAGGGCGGACAGTCGATCAGGATGTAGTCGAGCGGCTGCTCGTAGGCGGTGATGGCGCGCTGGAGCCGGCTCTCCCGGGCCACCAGGGAGACCAGCTCGATCTCGGCGCCGGCCAGGTCGATGGTGGCGGGGACGCAGAACAGCCCCTCGACGTCGTGCACCGGCTGCACCACGTCGGCCAGCGGCTTGCCCTCCACCAGGACGTCGTAGATGGACGGCACCTCGGCGTGGTGGTCGATGCCGAGCGCCGTGGAGGCGTTGCCCTGCGGGTCGAGGTCGACGACCAGGACGCGCAGGCCGTGCATGGCGAGGGAGGCGGCCATGTTCACGGTGGTGGTGGTCTTGCCCACCCCACCCTTCTGGTTGGCGACCACGATCACCCGGGTGGCGGCCGGCCGGGGCAGTCCCTCACCCGCTCGGCCGATCGCCCGGACCGCGGCCTGGGCGGCCCGCGCGATGGGCGTGTCATCGATCTGGTCGACGGTCTCCGAGTCCTGCATGGGGGTCAGTGTTTCACGTGAAACCGGAGCGGCAACAGTCGCCGCCCGGTCACGGCGGAGGATGCCCGAGAGCAAGGAGCGACGTTTCACGGGAAACACCATGCCCGCTATGCCGGAAATCTGACGTTGCGACACTCCGGTGTCCGGGCGTCGACCCCACCGACACCTGAACGACGACGGGCGGACGTTCCCCCCTCGCAGGAGGCCCGTCCGCCCGTGGTCGTCAGGTGCCCGACGTCACGCCCGATCAGCGTCCGCGGCGCCGTCCGCCCCGGCCGCGCTCGCCGTTCCGGACGCTCGCGGTGCGGCCCGCCCGGGCCGCCTTGGCGCGCCGGGTGGCCGCCTTCACCCCGCCGGGGCTCTCCCCCGCCTTCACCTGGACCACCCGGGTCGAGGTCTCCAGGGTGCCCTCGCCGACGGCGATGACGCTCCACTCGACCGCACCCAGCTTGGCCAGCCCGGCCCGCGAGTCGGCCAGCTCCTGCTCCGCGCTGTCCCCCTTGAGCGCCAGCATCTGCCCGTGCGGGCGCAGCAGCGGCATGCCCCAGCCGGCCAGCCGCTCCAGCGGCGCCACCGCCCGGGCGGTCACCACGTCCACCGCGAGCTTGCCGACCATCTCCTCGGCGCGGCCGCGCAGCACCGTGACGTTGTCCAGCCCCAGCTCCCGGACGACCTCCTCCAGGAAGGTGGTCCGGCGCAGCAGCGGCTCCAGCAGCGTCACCGAGACGTCCGGACGGGCCAGCGCCACCGGGATGCCCGGCAGGCCGGCCCCGGAGCCGACGTCGCACAGGGTGATGCCGGAGGGCAGCAGCTCGGCCAGCACCGCGCAGTTCAGCACGTGGCGGTCCCAGAGCCGGGGCACCTCACGGGGCCCGATCAGCCCGCGCTGCACGCCCGCGGTGGCCAGCAGCTCGGTGTAGCGGACCGCGGCGTCGTAGCGCTCCCCGAAGACCTCCCGGGCGGCAGCCGGTGCCTCGCCAGGGTGCTCCAGCTCGGTGGCCGGCCCCTCAGCGGCCGGGTCCACGTCCGCCCCCGGCCGGCCGGCAGCCGCGTTCTCCGTGTCCATCTCGACCTCTCCGATCCCCGGATCCACCGACCCGCTCAACGCACTGTTTCACGTGAAACATCCCAGAAGGGACGACGACCCCGCCCGCACGAGGCGGACGGGGTCGCGTCCGGTGAAGCTCTCCGGCCGCCGCGGCGGCCGGTCGTCGACCTGTCGGCCTCAGACCGGCAGCACGACCACGAACCGCTGGGGCTCTTCGCCCTCGGACTCGCTGCGCAGGCCGGCCGCGGCGACCGCGTCGTGGACGACCTTGCGCTCGAAGGGAGTCATCGGCCGCAGCTTGACCTGCTCGCCGCTGCTCTTGGCCTGCTCGGCGGCCTGGGCGCCGAGCACCGCCAGCTCCTCGCGCTTGCGGGCCCGGAAGCCGGCAATGTCCAGCATGAGGCGGCTGCGCTCGCCGGTCTCCCGGTGGACAGCCAACCGGGTCAGCTCCTGGAGGGCCTCCAGCACCTCGCCGTCCTGGCCGACCAGGCGCTGCAGCGCACGGTCGTTGCCGTCGCTGACGATGGAGACCAGGGCGCGGTCGCCCTCGACGTCCATGTCGATGTCACCGTCGAGGTCCGCGATGTCGAGCAGACCCTCCAGGTAGTCCGCCGCGATGTCGCCCTCCTGCTCCAGGCGGGAGATGAGGCTCTCGTCGGCGCTGGCGGCGGCCTCGGCCTCGACGGCGGAGGTGGTGCCTTCCGTCACTGATGGACTCCTTCGGAGATGGGCCCGTCTGTCGGGCCGGGGACGAAGCTCTTCGCGGCGGTCACAACGGGCTCGGGACCGGTCAGGACTTCTTCTTCGGCCGCTGGCCGCCACCGCGCTTCGGCTGCTGCCGGGTGCCCTGCTTGGTACCGGCGGGCTTCGCCGCGGCCTGCTTGGCGGCCGCCGGCTTGGCACCGGAGTCGGACGGCACGCTGTCGGACGGAGCCGTGTCGGCGGCTTCCTCCGCCTGGCTGTCCTTGTCCGGCTCGCCGGTCGGCTGTCCGACACCGGCCTGCTGGCGCTGGGCCTTGCTCTGCCGACGGGGCTGCTGCCGGCGCACCTGCACCGACTCCTCGACCACCGCGGCGGCGCTGGCCGCCTCGCTGACGGCCGCCTTGGACGGGGGCAGCATGCCCCAGAGCGCGCCCTTGATCTCCGTACCGTCCGGACGCAGCCGGCCGGCCTTCTTCAGACGGGCCTGACGCTCCTCGAAGGCCTTGCTGCCCGGGGTCGGGTTGTTGTGGATCACGACCAGCTGCTGGCCCATCGACCAGACGTTGGTGGTCAGCCAGTAGACCAGGACACCGACCGGGAAGTTGATGCCCATCACGGCGAACATGATCGGGAAGACGTACATCAGCATCTTCTGCTGCTGCATGAACGGCGTCTTCACCGAGAGGTCGACGTTCTTGGTCATCAGCTGGCGCTGGGTGACGAACTGCGACAGCGACATCAGGATGATCATCACGGCGGTGACGATCTTGACGCTGGTCTCGGGGCTGCCCACGAAGGTCGCGGAGAGCGGGGCACCGAAGATGTGCGCCTTGCCGGCGCTCACCAGCAGGTCACCGTGGATGACGCCGATGTCCTGGCCCTTGGCGACCTTGGCGAGCACCCCGTAGAGCGCGGTGAAGAACGGCGCCTGCACGATGATGGGAAGGCAGCTGGAGAACGGGTTGGTACCCGCCTCCTTGTACAGCTTCATCATCTCTTCGGACTGGCGCTGCCGGTCGTTCTTGTAGCGCTCCTGGATGGCCTTCATCTTCGGCTGGATCGCCTGCATGGCCCGGGTCGCCTTGATCTGCTTCACGAAGAGCGGGATCAGGCAGATCCGGATGACGACCACCATCGAGGCGATGGCGAGACCCCAGGCCCAGCCACCGTCCGGGTTGAAGATGTGGCTGTACAGCGAGTGGAACTGGACGATGATCCAGGACACCGCTGTGTACAGGGGATTCAGGAAGGAGAAGGTCACCGGTCAGGCTCCTTGGACAGGTGGATTGGCCGCACGGGGCCAATGGTCGCCGGGCCCTCGGGGTCCGGACCGGCGGGGGTGGCGGTCACCGGGTCTCCGGTGGCGGACCGGCTCTTCAGCCAGTCTCGCAACCGCCGGTGCCACACCGGATGCTTGCGCGGCGGGACATGATCGACCCCACCGGGCGTCCACGGATTGCAGCGCAGGATGCGCCACACGGTCAGCCCGCCGCCCTTGACCGCTCCGTGCACCTTCACGGCCTCGTAGCCGTAGTGCGAGCAGGAGGGGTAGTAACGGCAGACCGGACCGAGCAGTGGGCTGATGGTCCACTGGTAGACCCTGATCAGACCCATCAGCAGGTACTTCATCGACCTGCTCCCGTCGGCGCCGTGGCGGCGGGCTCCGTCCTCAGCAACCGCTTCAGTGCCGCGTCCAGGTCACGTTCGAGGTCCTGGTACGAGGCGGTCGCGGCCTGGGGCAGCGCACGCACCACTATCAGGCTACCGGCGGGCAGCCTGGAGAGACGATCACGAACGAGATGGCGCAACCGGCGCTTGACCAGGTTGCGAACGACCGCCGGGCCAACGGCCTTGCTCACGACGAAACCCGCACGCGCCGAAGGAGTCCCCTCGGCGACGTGCGGGCGGGAGTCGCTGGTCCGGTCGGTCTGCCCCTGCGGGTCACCGTCTCTGCTGAGATGGACGACCAGAAGGGGCCGGCCGGCCCGGCGACCGCGTTTCACCGCGGTCGCGAAGTCCTGGCGCCGCCGCAGCCGATTCTCGGAGGGCAGCACAACAGACTCTGGCGCGGATCAGGCGGACAGGCTGCTGCGGCCCTTGCCACGGCGGGCGGCCAGGATGGCGCGGCCGGCGCGGGTACGCATACGCAGCCGGAAGCCGTGGGTCTTCGCGCGACGACGGTTGTTCGGCTGGAAGGTGCGCTTGCTCACTCGGGGGCTCCTGAGGTGAATCGTAGGATGACGGGGAATCGCTTGGCCGTCACCGTGCGTCCGCGTGATCTCCCCTGATTCGGAAATCCGGCCCATCGCCCCAGTTCGGCTGGGGTTTGAGGCAATCCACGGCGCCCGTGCTGCGCGCCTTATGGAGCGGGTGGACCCGCGGACATGCGGCAGCGGCCATCGACAACTCGACCTGGTTACGGTACGCGGGACGGGGCACGGGGGTCAAACCAGCCGTCTCCCGCCCGTCTTACCCACAGCCTGTGGACAACGACTTGATCCGTCCCTGTTCGCTGACTACCGTTGCAGAACTTGTCTGGTTTGTTCTTGGAAAGCGTGCACCAGTGGCTGATGTCAACAGCGACCTCGTCCCGGTCTGGGCCAGGGTCGTCGAGCGGCTGGTCGCCGACCCCGATGTCGGGGAGATGGACAAACAGTGGGTGCAGCGCACCCAGCCGATGTGGATGATGCACGACACCGCCCTGCTGGCGACCCCGAACGAGCGGGCCAAGCAGGTGCTGGAGGGCCGGCTGCTGCCGCAGCTGACCGAGGCCCTCAGCCGTGAGCTCAGCCGCCCGGTCCGGATCGCCGTGATGGTCGACGCCAACGCGGTGCCGACCACCCCCGCACCCGCCCCCCAGGCCCCCGCCGAGCCCTACCCGGGCCCGGCCGAGGACGACACCCCCGGCTACGGCGGCCAGGGCTACCAGCAGCCGTACGAGCACGGCCAGCCCTACGAGCAGCCGCAGCCGTACGAGCAGGGCCAGGGGTACGAGCAGGACTACGAGCGCCCCCGCTACGACACCGGCGGCTACGAGCAGCGCCAGGCCCCGTACGGCGGCCCCGGCGGCGGCCCCGGCTGGCAGGGCTACCAGGAGCAGCCGCCCGGCTACCGCGACGCGGAGGAGCCCGCGTCCCGTCCGGCGCCGCGGCCCGTCCCCGGCCCGCCCGCGACCACCCAGGGCGACCTCTTCGGCGGCGCCTACGGCCCCGGCCCGAACGAGCAGCCCCGCACCGGCGCCGGCCGTCGGGCCGGCGGCTCCCGTCCCACCGGCGGCCGCCCGGCCGAGAAGGCCGCCCCGGAGCGCTCCGCCGAGCGTCCCGGCGTCCCCGGCGTGCCCGCCCCGCCCGGCGCTCCCCCGGCCGGCGGCTCCCGCAAGGACGAGCCGGCCGCCCGGCTGAACCCCAAGTACCTGTTCGACACCTTCGTCATCGGCGCCAGCAACCGCTTCGCGCACGCGGCGGCGGTGGCGGTCGCCGAGGCCCCGGCCAAGGCGTACAACCCGCTCTTCATCTACGGCGAGTCCGGGCTGGGCAAGACCCACCTGCTGCACGCCATCGGGCACTACTCGCGCAGTCTCTTCCCGGGCACCCGGGTGCGCTACGTGTCCTCGGAGGAGTTCACCAACGAGTTCATCAACTCGATCCGGGACGGCAAGGCGGACACCTTCCGCCGCCGCTACCGGGACATGGACATCCTGCTCGTGGACGACATCCAGTTCCTCGCGAGCAAGGAGTCCACGCAGGAGGAGTTCTTCCACACCTTCAACACCCTGCACAACGCGAACAAGCAGATCGTCCTCTCCTCGGACCGGCCGCCCAAGCTGCTGACCACGCTGGAGGACCGGCTGCGCAACCGCTTCGAGTGGGGTCTGATCACCGACGTCACCCCGCCGGAGCTGGAGACCCGGATCGCGATCCTGCGCAAGAAGGCGATCCAGGAGCAACTCAACGCTCCCGCCGACGTGTTGGAGTTCATCGCCTCCCGGATCACCCGCAACATCCGGGAGTTGGAGGGCGCGCTGATCCGGGTGACCGCCTTCGCCAACCTCAACCGGGCCCCGGTGGACCTGGAGTTGGCCGGGATCGTCCTCAAGGACCTGATCCCGGGCGGGGACGAGGACGCCGGCCCGGAGATCACCGCGCAGGTCATCATGCAGCAGACCGCCGCCTACTTCGGCCTGGGCGTGGACGACCTCTGCGGGTCCTCGCGCAGCCGGGTGCTGGTGACGGCCCGGCAGATCGCGATGTACCTCTGCCGCGAGCTCACCGACCTCTCGCTGCCGAAGATCGGCGCGCAGTTCGGCGGCCGCGACCACACCACGGTGATGCACGCGGACCGCAAGATCCGCTCGCTGATGGCCGAGCGGCGCTCGATCTACAACCAGGTCACCGAACTCACCAACCGCATCAAGAGCTAGCCGGAGCAGGCACGGCGGGGCCCCGGGTCCGAAGACGGGCCCCCAAGGGCGTCAGGAGCGAATCCTGACGCCCTTTCTCGTGTCCACAGGTGTGCGTCGCGCGCCGGCTGGGCAGGGATGCCCTCGACGGACGGTCCGCCAGTCCACAGCCCGCGCCGAACAACTGACCGGTGATTCGAAACCCGGGGGCGCGCAAGGCCGTTGTCCACAGGACGGGCCCCTCCGCCGCCGTCCACAGGGTGGGGAGTGCGGAGTTATCCAGAATTCGTCCACAGGCCCGTCGCCGCTACGCTCTTCCGCGCAGGTCAGGTGCCTGTGGACTTGTGCACAACGGTTATCCACAGGGTGTGGACAATTGACGGGTCCACAGTGGGCCGTCCGGGTTATCCACCGGTTGTCCCCAGGGGAGGGCCGGTTATCCCCAGGTTGTCCACAGCGGCGTCCACAGTTCGACAACCGTGGGCTGGCGTTCATACCCTGGTGTGAAAGGCGTCACGTAAAGTTGACCGGCGCCCGTGGATAACCGGGCCCGGATCTGGGGACAGCCCTGGGGATAACCTGTGGATACCCTGCGTGCCCTGTGGGTAACGCTCGGCTGTCCACAGCGCGGCCTGCCCGTCCACAGCCGCCGTCCACACCCGCTGTGGACAAAATTCGGGCTCTGACCTGCGGAAACGGGGTTATCCACGGTTTCCACAGGCCCTACTACTACCACTACACATTTAGACCCCGGACTTGCTTTCAAAGTGGGTGGGCCCCGAATCTGTGGACAACCGGGCCCCGACAACAGTTCGGGTCGCTTCCGCCCGTCTGCCCCGTCTGTCGGCGGAGTACGTCAGACTGTCCTTGCGACTGGAAGCGGAGTGACCGAGCTCGGTGGACAGCCGAACCGACGATCAAGATCAGACGAACCAGAGTGCGAGCGGGAGCGCTCGATCCAGGAGGCGGTTACCGGTGAAGTTCCGGGTGGAGCGTGACGTCCTCGCGGAGGCGGTGGCCTGGGCTGCCCGCAGCCTCCCGGCACGGCCGCCGGTGCCGGTGCTGGCCGGCCTGCTGCTGACCGCGCAGGAGGGCAGCCTGGCGCTGTCCGGCTTCGACTACGAGGTCTCGGCCCGGGTCGAGCTGGAGGCGGACGTCGAGGAGGCCGGCACCGTCCTGGTCTCCGGCCGGCTGCTGAACGACATCTCCCGCAACCTCCCCAACCGGCCGGTGGAGATCTCCACCGACGGCCAGCGGGTCAGCGTGGTCTGCGGCAGCTCCCGGTTCACCCTCCCCACCCTCCCGGTGGACGAGTACCCGGCGCTGCCCCAGATGCCGACCGCGACCGGCACCGTCTCCGGTGACGTCTTCGCCTCGGCCGTCAGCCAGGCCGCGGTCGCCGCCGGCCGGGACGACACCCTCCCGGTGCTCACCGGTGTCCGGGTCGAGATCGAGGGCGACCGGATCACCCTGGCCGCCACCGACCGCTACCGCTTCGCCGTCCGCGAGCTGCTGTGGAAGCCCGAGCAGTCGGACATCTCCGCCGTCGCGCTGGTCCCGGCCAAGACCCTCCAGGACATCGCCAAGTCCCTGGGCAGCGGCGACACCGTCTCCATCGCGCTCTCCTCGGGCGGCGCGGGCGAGGGCCTGATCGGCTTCGAGGGCGCCGGCCGCCGGACGACCACCCGGCTGCTGGAGGGCGAGTTCCCCAAGTTCCGCAGCCTCTTCCCGACCGAGTTCAACGCGATCGCCGCGATCCAGACCCAGCCGTTCCTGGAGGCGCTCAAGCGCGTCTCGCTGGTCGCCGAGCGCAACACCCCGGTCCGCCTCAACTTCGAGGAGGGCGTGCTGACGCTGGAGGCCGGTTCGGGCGACGACGCCCAGGCCACCGAGCGGATCGAGGCCTCCCTGGAGGGCGACGCCATCTCGATCGCGTTCAACCCGGGCTACCTGGAGGAGGGCCTCAAGGCCATCGACTCCCCCTTCGCCCAGCTCAGCTTCACCACCCCGACCAAGCCCGCGCTGCTCAGCGGCAAGGTCTCGGTGGACGCCGAGGAGGACAAGGCCTACCAGTACCTGATCATGCCGGTCCGCCTCTCCGGCTGATCCCGCCCGTTCTTCGTCCACAGGCTGTGCACACCCGCTGTGCACAGCCTGTGGCCGTCTCCCCCGGCCGGCCCCGACCGCAGCCGGGCGGGGCCGCTCCAGCGCGTAGGCTCAAGGAGTGCGGCAACGGCGCCGCCGGCAGGCACGTCACCACAGGTAAGGACTTGGTCATGGAGCTCGGCCTCATCGGTCTCGGCAAGATGGGCGGCAACATGCGCGAGCGGATCCGCCGCGCCGGCCACACCGTCATCGGCTACGACCGCAACCCTGACATCTCCGACGTCGAGAGCCTCCAGGAGCTCGTCAGCAAGCTCCAGGGCCCGCGCGTGGTCTGGGTCATGGTCCCGGCGGGCGCCGCCACCCAGGCGACCGTCGACGAGCTCGCCGAGCTGCTCTCCCCCGGCGACGTTGTGGTCGACGGCGGCAACTCCCGCTGGACCGACGACGTCAAGCACGCCGAGGCGCTGGCCGCCAAGGGCATCGGCTTCGTGGACTGCGGCGTCTCCGGCGGCGTCTGGGGCCTGGAGAACGGCTACGCGCTGATGTACGGCGGCGACGCCGAGCACGTCGCGAAGGCCCAGCCGGTCTTCGACGCCCTCAAGCCCGAGGGCGAGTTCGGCTCGGTGCACGCGGGCGCGGTGGGCGCCGGCCACTTCGCCAAGATGGTCCACAACGGCATCGAGTACGCGATGATGCAGGCCTTCGCCGAGGGCTGGGAGCTGCTGGAGGCCGCCCCCGAGGTCACCGACGTGCGCGACGTCTTCCGCAGCTGGCAGGAGGGCACCGTCATCCGCTCCTGGCTGCTGGACCTGGCCGTCCGCGCCCTGGACGAGGACGAGCACCTGGACAAGCTGCGCGGCTGGGCCGCCGACTCCGGCGAGGGCCGCTGGACCGTCGAGGCCGCGATCGACCACGCCGTGCCGCTGCCGGCGATCACCGCCTCGCTGTTCGCCCGCTTCGCCTCCCGCCAGGAGGACTCGCCGCAGATGAAGATGATCGCCGCGCTGCGCAACCAGTTCGGCGGCCACGCGGTCGAGTCCAAGTAACCAGCAGGTCCTCCCCAAGAAGGCGGGCGCAGTCCACAGCCATGCACGTCGCGCACCTGTCGCTCGCCGACTTCCGGTCGTACGCCCGGGCCGAGGTTCCCCTCGACCCGGGCGTGACCGCCTTCGTGGGGCCCAACGGCCAGGGCAAGACCAACCTGGTCGAGGCGATCGGCTACGTGGCCACCCTGGGCAGCCACCGGGTCGCCACCGACGCCCCGCTGATCCGGCTGGGCGCCGAGCGGGCGGTGGTCCGCACCTCGGTGGTGGACCGCGGCCGGTCCACCCTGATCGAGCTGGAGCTCACCCCGGGCAAGGCCAACCGGGCCCGGATCAACCGCTCCGACAACGTCCGCCCGCGGGACGTCCTGGGCCTGCTGCGCACCGTGCTGTTCGCCCCCGAGGACCTCAGCCTGGTCAAGGGCGACCCGGGTGAGCGGCGGCGCTTCCTGGACGAGCTGCTGACCGCCCGGGCACCCCGGCTGGCCGGGGTGCGGCAGGACTACGAGCGGGTGCTCAAGCAGCGCAACGCCCTGCTGAAGACCGCCGCGATGGCCCGCCGGGCCGGCGGCGGCAAGGGCGCCGACCTGTCCACCCTGGAGGTCTGGGACGGCCATCTGGCCCGCGCGGGAGCCGAGTTGACGGCCTTCCGGATCCAGCTGGTGGCCGCCCTGCAGCCCCTGGTGGCGGCCGCGTACGGGCAGCTGGCCCCCGGCGGCGGCGAGACCGCCCTGGAGTACCGCAGCTCCTTCGAGGGCGAGCTGCCGACCAGCCGCGAGCAGGCCGAGGAGCAGCTGCTGAACGCGCTGCAGGCGGTCCGCAAGCAGGAGGTCGAGCGCGGTGTCACCCTGGTCGGCCCGCACCGCGACGAGCTGGGGCTCAAGCTCGGCCCGCTGCCCGCCAAGGGCTACGCCAGCCACGGCGAGTCCTGGTCGTTCGCGCTGGCGCTGCGGCTGGCCTCGTACGAGCTGCTGCGCGCCGACGGCGGCGAGCCGGTGCTGATCCTGGACGACGTGTTCGCCGAGCTGGACGCCGCCCGCCGGGACCGGCTGGCCGAGCTGGTGGCCGGCGGCGAGCAGGTGCTGGTGACCGCGGCGGTCGCCGAGGACGTGCCGAAGGCGCTGGCCGGCGCCCGGTTCGCGGTCTCCGACGGCGCGGTGCGCCGGGTCGACGCCTGACCGCGCCCCCGCGCCCGCACCGCTTCACACCCCTCCACCCGCACCACCACACCGCCGTCACCGGACCGCGACCGCTTCCGCGCACCGCGCGCCCCCGCCCCGGCCCGAGGGGCCCGGCGGCTCCCGTAGGCTGGACGGCTCGGCGGGCGCGCGACCGCGACCGTTGTCCACAGGCTGGGGAAAGGAGATCGCCGTGAGCGAGCCGGCGGAGCACTCCCCCGAGCCCGGTGCCCCGGCGCCGACCGGTGCCGACCTCGCCCGCTCCGCGCTGCGCGCGGCCCGGGCCCAGGCCCGTCAGCGAGGCGAGCAGGTCCGGGAGAAGCGCGAGGCGAAGCGGCACGGCCTGCGCAGCGGCGCCCGCTCGGACGGCCGCGACCCGGTCCCGCTGGGCGCGGCGCTCAACCGGCTGCTGACCGAGCGCGGCTGGGAGTCCTCGGCCGCCGTCGGCGGGGTGATGGGCCGCTGGCCGCAGATCGTCGGCCCGGACATCGCCGCGCACTGCCACCCCTCCTCCTACGACGAGGCCGCCGCGGTGCTCACCGTGCAGTGCGACTCCACCGCCTGGGCCACCCAACTACGCTGGCTGGCACGGCAGTTGGTGGCCCGTCTGAACCACGAGCTGGGCCACGGGACGGTCCGGACCATCAAGGTGCTCGGCCCCGCGGCGCCCGCCCGCGGCTACGGCCGGCTGCGCGCGCCCGGGAGCAAGGGGCCGGGCGACACCTGGGGCTGACCGGGACCTCGGACGGCCGGCGGGGGCGCGGATCGGATGGCGATCTTCCGGAACCCCTGACAGCCCTTCCAGGCGCCCTGGGCCCCCCGGGCGAGTATCGGGACATGTCCCGAGGGGATTCAGGGCGGCATATCTGCCCTCAAGGGCTGCCAAACGCCCATCTCTGTCAGTCGTACCGGTAGACTGAAAGCCAAACACTGTTGCTAGTGGCAACCGAGTCGAAACGCTGTGGTCGCACGCCCGCCCGTACGGGGTGGGCATGCGACCCGTGCTGTGCCAGAGAGGGCGCTTCGTGGCCGATTCCGGCAACCCCAGCCAGACCCCAGACCAGTCCGAGCAGGCTTCCTACACCGGTAGCAACATCCAGGTGCTGGAAGGCCTCGACGCCGTCCGCAAGCGCCCCGGCATGTACATCGGTTCGACGGGCGAGCGCGGCCTGCACCACCTGGTGCAGGAGGTCGTGGACAACTCCGTCGACGAGGCGATGGCCGGGCACGCCGACACCATCGACGTCACGATCATGGCCGACGGCGCCATCCGCTGCGTCGACAACGGCCGCGGCATCCCGGTGGACATCGTCCCCGGCCAGGACAAGCCCGCCGTCGAGGTCGTGCTCACCGTCCTGCACGCCGGCGGCAAGTTCGGCGGCGGCGGCTACGCCGTCTCCGGCGGTCTGCACGGCGTGGGCGTCTCCGTGGTGAACGCGCTGTCCACCCGGCTCTCGGTGGAGATCCACCGGGACGGCCACATCTGGACCCAGGACTACAAGATGGGCGCGCCGACCGCCCCCCTGGTCAAGGGCGCGGAGACCGACCGCACCGGCACCACGGTGACCTTCTGGGCCGACGGCGACATCTTCGAGACCACCGTCTACTCCTTCGAGACGCTCTCCCGGCGCTTCCAGGAGATGGCCTTCCTCAACAAGGGCCTGTCGATCTCGCTGACCGACGAGCGCCCCGAGCACGCGGACGAGGAGGGCAAGCCGCTCACCGTCACGTACAAGTACGACGGCGGCATCGCCGACTTCGTCGCCCACCTCAACTCCCGCAAGGGCGAGGTCGTCCACCCCTCGGTGATCGACTTCGAGGCGGAGGACAAGGACAAGGCGATCTCGGTGGAGATCGCGATGCAGTGGAACTCCTCCTACACCGAGGGGGTCTACAGCTTCGCCAACACCATCCACACCCACGGCGGCGGCACCCACGAGGAGGGCTTCCGCGCCGCGCTGACCGGCCTGGTCAACCGCTACGCGCGGGACAAGAAGCTGCTCCGCGAGAAGGACGACAACCTCTCCGGCGAGGACATCCGCGAGGGTCTGACCGCGATCATCTCGGTCAAGCTCGGCGAGCCCCAGTTCGAGGGCCAGACCAAGGACAAGCTCGGCAACACCGAGGCCAAGACCTTCGTCCAGAAGGTCGTCCACGAGCACCTCAACGACTGGCTGGACCGCAACCCCAACGAGGCCGCGGACATCATCCGCAAGTCCATCCAGGCCGCCACCGCGCGCGTCGCCGCCCGCAAGGCCCGCGACCTGACCCGCCGCAAGGGCCTGCTGGAGTCCGCCTCGCTGCCGGGCAAGCTCTCGGACTGCCAGTCCAAGGACCCGTCCGAGTGCGAGATCTTCATCGTCGAGGGTGACTCCGCCGGCGGCTCGGCCAAGCAGGGCCGCGACCCGCGCACCCAGGCCATCCTGCCGATCCGCGGCAAGATCCTGAACGTCGAGAAGGCCCGGATCGACAAGGTCCTCCAGAACACCGAGGTCCAGGCGCTCATCTCGGCCTTCGGCTGCGGCATCCAGGAGGACTACGACGAGTCCAAGCTGCGGTACCACAAGATCGTCCTGATGGCCGACGCCGACGTCGACGGACAGCACATCCGCACCCTGCTGCTCACCCTGCTGTTCCGCTTCATGCGGCCGCTGGTCGAGTCCGGGTACGTCTACCTCGCCATGCCGCCGCTGTACAAGATCAAGTGGGGCAAGGACGACTTCGAGTACGCCTACTCCGACCGCGAGCGCGACGCGCTGATCGCGGCCGGGGTGGAGGCCGGGCGCCGGCTGCCCAAGGACGACGCGATCCAGCGCTTCAAGGGTCTCGGCGAGATGAACGCCGAGGAGCTCCGGGTCACCACCATGGACGCCGAGCACCGCCTGCTGCTCCAGGTCACCCTGGAGGACGCCGCCCGTGCCGACGAGCTGTTCTCCGTGCTGATGGGCGAGGACGTCGAGGCGCGCCGCTCCTTCATCCAGCGCAACGCCAAGGACGTTCGCTTCCTGGACGTGTGACGCCTGCACCGCAGGCCCCGCACGTTCCAGTCCGCGTGAAAGGAAACTGACCACCAGTGGTCGACGACAACCGTCCCGAAGGCGAACAGCCCGAGACCCCCGCAGCCGAGGGCACCGCCCAGGTGACCATGCGGATCGAGCCGGTCGAGCTCGAGACCGAGATGCAGCGCTCCTACCTCGACTACGCGATGAGCGTGATCGTCAGCCGGGCGCTCCCCGAGGTCCGCGACGGCCTCAAGCCGGTGCACCGCCGCGTGCTCTACGCGATGTACGACGGCGGGTACCGGCCCGAGAAGGGCTACTACAAGTGCGCCCGCGTCGTCGGCGACGTCATGGGCAACTACCACCCGCACGGTGACACCTCGATCTACGACACCGTGGTCCGCCTGGCCCAGCCGTGGTCGCTGCGGATGCCGCTGGTGGACGGCAACGGCAACTTCGGCTCCCCGGGCAACGACCCGGCGGCGGCGATGCGCTACACCGAGTGCAAGCTGATGCCGCTGGCCATGGAGATGATGCGCGACATCGACGAGGAGACCGTCGACTTCGCGCCCAACTACGACGGCCGCTCGCAGGAGCCGACCGTCCTGCCCGCGCGCATCCCCAACCTGCTGGTCAACGGTGCCACCGGCATCGCGGTCGGCATGGCCACCAACATCCCGCCGCACAACCTCCGCGAGGTCGCCTCCGGCGCGCTCTGGTACCTGGAGAACCCGGAGGCCTCCGCCGAGGAGCTGCTGGACGCCCTGGTCGAGCGGATCAAGGGCCCCGACTTCCCGACCGGCGCGCTGATCGTCGGCCGCCGCGGGATCGACGACTACTACCGCACCGGCCGCGGCTCGGTCACCATGCGGGCCGTCGTCGAGGTCGAGGAGATCCAGGGCCGCCAGTGCCTGGTGATCACCGAGCTGCCGTACCAGGTCAACCCGGACAACCTCGCGCTGAAGATCGCCGACCTGGTCAAGGACGGCAAGATCGCCGGCATCGCCGACGTCCGGGACGAGTCCTCGTCCCGCACCGGCACCCGCTTGGTGGTCGTGCTCAAGCGCGACGCGGTCGCCAAGGTCGTGCTGAACAACCTGTACAAGCACACCGAGCTGCAGACCAACTTCGGCGCCAACATGCTGGCCCTGGTCGACGGCGTGCCGCGCACGCTGTCGCTCGACGCCTTCATCCGGCACTGGGTCAACCACCAGGTCGAGGTCATCGTCCGGCGCACCACCTTCCGGCTGCGCAAGGCCGAGGAGCGCGCCCACATCCTGCGCGCCCTGCTGAAGGCCCTGGACCTGATCGACGAGGTCATCGCGCTGATCCGGGCCTCGGCCAGCGCCGACGCCGCCCGCACCGGCCTGATGGGCCTGCTCGACATCGACGAGCTCCAGGCCAACGCGATCCTGGAGATGCAGCTGCGCCGACTGGCCGCCCTCGAGCGCCAGCGGATCATGGACGAGCACGACGAGCTCCAGCGCAAGATCGACGAGTACAACGCGATCCTGGCCTCGCCGGTCCGCCAGCGGGAGATCATCTCCGAGGAGCTCACCGCGATCGTCGACAAGTACGGCGACGAGCGGCGCTCCACCCTCATCCCCTCCGACGGCGACCTCTCCATCGAGGACCTCATCGCCGAGGAGGACATCGTCGTCACGATCACCCGTGGCGGCTACGTCAAGCGGACCCGCTCCGACCTCTACCGCTCGCAGAAACGCGGCGGCAAGGGCGTGCGCGGTGCCCAGCTGAAGCAGGACGACATCGTCGACCACTTCTTCGTGACGACGACCCACAACTGGATCCTGTTCTTCACCAACAAGGGCCGGGTCTACCGCGCCAAGGGCTACGAGCTGCCGGACGCCGGGCGCGACGCCCGCGGCCAGCACGTCGCCAACCTGCTGGCCTTCCAGCCGGACGAGCACATCGCCCAGGTGATGGCCGTGCGGACGTACGAGGACAAGCCGTACCTGGTCCTCGCCACCCGGGCCGGCCTGGTGAAGAAGTCCGCGCTCAAGGACTACGACTCGCCGCGCTCCGGCGGCCTGATCGCGATCAACCTGCGCCAGGACGAGGAGGGCCAGGACGACGAGCTGATCGGCGCCGAGCTGGTCTCCGCCGAGGACGACCTGCTGCTGGTCTCCAAGAAGGCCCAGTCGATCCGCTTCACCGCGACCGACGACGCCCTGCGCCCGACCGGCCGCGCCACCTCCGGCGTCAAGGGCATGGCCTTCCGCGAGGACGACGAACTGCTCTCGATGAACGTCGTCCGTCCGGGCACCTACGTCTTCACCGCCACGGACGGCGGCTACGCCAAGCGCACCGGGGTGGACGAGTACCGTGTCCAGGGGCGCGGCGGCTACGGCACCAAGGCGGCGAAGATCGTCGAGGGCCGGGGCTCGCTGGTCGGCGCGCTCGTGGTCGACGAATCCGACGAGATCATGGCGATCACCCTCTCGGGTGGGGTGATCCGCACGAGGGTTTCCGAGGTTCGTGAAACCGGACGTGACACCATGGGCGTCCAACTGATCAACCTCGGAAAGCGCGACGCGGTCGTGGGCATGGCCCGCAACGCGGAGGCCGAGGACGAGGAGACGGCGGAGGACGAGGTGGCGGGTACCGAGTCCACCGAGACGGCCGAGGGAGCGGAGACGGCGGTCGACGGAGACGTCGAGGCCTGAACCGAACCGCAGACCGGTGCCGCCGCGTCCAGAGTATGGATGCGGCGGCACCGG
>NZ_JBHUAL010000166.1:19038-21940 GCF_042789775.1 Kitasatospora sp. NPDC056800
GGGGGTCCGCTCCCCCCCGAGCCGCCCGGGGGTGCTCTGCGGGCGGCCTCCGCTCCCTTCGGGGCATTACCCCACCCCCACCGGGGTGCCGCCGCTCACTGAGTATGGATGCGGCGGCACCGGACGCCGACCAGTTCCGGGCAATCCCGCCGGGCGCTGGATGACGAGTGACGAAGCAGGGCGGCGCCGCCGTCCTGGTGGGAAGTGCGGGAGGACCAGGTGAGTGGAGCCACGGGTGCTGCGGGAGGAACCTCCGGCGGCCGTCCGGGCGCGCAGGGCGGGGGTGCGTACGGCGTTCCGCAGCCGCCGACCGAGCACTCGGCCGCGTCCACCTCGCTGATGCCGCCGGCCGGTGGAGCGGGCCAGAGCGGTGCGACCTACGGGGGGCAGACGCCCGCGCCGCCGAGCGGCCAGGCCGGCTTCTCGCAGCCGACCACGTACGCCAAGGGGCAGCCGACCCCGGCCCGGGGCACCCGGAGCCCGGGCCACACCCCGGCGGGCGGGACCCCGGTCGGGGCGACCCCGGCCGGCGGCACCCCCACCGGGGCGGCGCGCCGCCCCGCCGGTGCCCCCGCGGCCGCGACCGGCGGGGCCGGCCTCGGCCGGACCCGCAAGGCCCGGCTGCGGGTGACCAAGGTGGACCCGTGGTCGGTGATGAAGGTCAGCTTCCTGCTGTCGCTGGCCGTCGGCATCATCATCATCGTGGCCGCGGCCGTGCTGTGGATGACGCTGGACTCGCTCGGCGTCTTCGACTCGCTGACCAAGACCCTCAAGGACGTCACCGGCTCGGACAGCAGCGGCGGCCTCAACCTGATGGACTACGTCGGCTTCGGCAAGGTGATGACCTTCACCACGCTGATCGCCGTGGTCGACGTCGTCCTGCTGACCGCCCTGTCCACGCTCTCCGCGTTCATCTACAACGCGGCGGCCGGCTTCACCGGCGGCGTCGAGCTCACCCTGGCCGAGGAGGACTGATCCCGGCCGGATCCTGACGCTCGCTCAGCTCCCCGTCCACGGACGGAATGCACGGGCCCCACCCGCTGTTGCAGCGGGTGGGGCCCGTCGGCATTTCGGGTGACAGCCGGCCGCCCGCGGCGTGCCACCCGGAAACCGGGCGGCCGCGGTGGGACAAGCTGGGTGCCGCCCGTCCCGCGCCTGGGAGTGCCGCAGGCCGCCCCCGGTCCGCCCGACCGGGTCAGCTGAGGTTCCGCAGGACGACTGGACGGAGGCGCGCGGTGGCGAAGCTCGCAGGTCAACTGGTCGAAGCCCTCGAAGGGCTGTTGGGGGTCCCGGTACCGCTGCGGGTACAGGCCTGGGACGGCAGCACCGCCGGGCCGCCGGGCGCGCCCACCGTGGTCCTGCGCAACCGCCGGGCGCTGCGCCGGCTGGTCTGGCAGCCGGGCGAGCTGGGCCTGGCCCGGGCCTACGTCGCGGGGGACCTGGAACTCGCCCCCGGCACCGACCTGTACGAGACGCTCTCCGCCGTCGCCCGCTTCGCCGAGCGGCCGGAGGTCCGCACCCTGGCCCTCGGGCCGCGCGAGGCGCTCGGGCCCAAGGGCCGCCGGGTGCTCGCCGCCGCGCTGTGGGCCGGGGCGGTCGGCCTCGAGCCCGAGCCGCCCCGCGAGGAGGTCCGCAGGGCCCCCGGGCGGCTGCACAGCCGCAGCCGCGACCGCGCGGCCATCAGCCACCACTACGACGTCGGGAACGACTTCTACCGGATCGTGCTGGGCTCCTCGATGGTCTACTCGTGCGCCTACTGGGCGCCCGAGGCGAAGAGCCTGGAGGCGGCCCAGGAGGCCAAGCTCGACCTGATCTGCCGCAAGCTCGGCCTGCGCCCCGGGATGCGCCTGCTGGACGTCGGCTGCGGCTGGGGCTCGCTGCTGCTGCACGCGGCGAAGCACTACGGGGTCACCGCGGTCGGCGTCTCCATCTCCACGGAGCAGGTCGCGCTGGCCCGCGCCAGGGTCGAGGAGGCCGGGCTGTCCGACCGGGTCGAGGTCCGGCTCCAGGACTACCGGGAGATCACCGACGGGCCCTTCGACGCGATCTCCAGCGTCGGGATGGCCGAGCACGTCGGCTCCGAGCAGTACCGGGTCTACGCCGAGGGCCTGTACCGGCTGCTGGTGCCCGGCGGCCGGCTGCTCAACCACCAGATCGCCCGCCGCCCCGACATCCCCGGGGTGCCGCACCGCACCAGCCCCTTCATCGACCGCTACGTCTTCCCGGACGGCGAGCTCTCTCCCGTCGGGTCCACGGTGGCCCGGCTGGAGGAGGCCGGCTTCGAGGTCCGGGACGTCGAGTCGCTGCGCGAGCACTACGGGCTGACCCTGCGCGAGTGGGTGGCCAACCTGGAGGCGCACTGGACGGAGGCGGTCCGGCTGGTCGGCCGCGGCCGGGCCCGGGTCTGGCGGCTGTACATGGCGGCCTCCGCGCTCGCCTTCGAGCAGAACCGGATCGGGATCAACCAGGTCCTCGCCGTCCGCAGCACCGAGGAGGGCGCGGCGGGCCTGCCGCCGACCCGCGAGGAGTGGCTGCTGCGTCCCTCCGTGGGCGCGCCGCAGCTGGTCGCGGGGGGTGCCGCCGCAGCCCCGGCCGACCCGGATTTGGGAGATCGGCCGTCGGTCCGCTAATCTTTCAGTGCGGCAAGGGCCTATAGCTCAGACGGTTAGAGCGCTTCCCTGATAAGGAAGAGGCCACAGGTTCAAGTCCTGTTAGGCCCACCACCGCGAAGGGCCCGGAGTGATCCACTCCGGGCCCTTCGGCGTTTTCGCGGATCGGCCGGCATCCGGTACGATCTCTCATCGGTGAGGGCCTATAGCTCAGACGGTTAGAGCGCTTCCCTGATAAGGAAGAGGCCACAGGTTCAAGTCCTGTTAGGCCCACCTCCCCGAAGGGCCCGGAG
>NZ_JBHUAL010000167.1:0-21922 GCF_042789775.1 Kitasatospora sp. NPDC056800
GTTTTTCTGGGCCAAAATTTTTTTTCTTTCGCACCATACATTTGGGGCGTGCGGGCCGGCGGGCCCCCCCCCGGCCCCCCGCCTGGGTGCGGATCAGTCCTCGGTGAGCGCGTCCATGCCCGCGACCACCCGGCCCAGCAGGTCCAGGAAGGTGGCGCGCTCCTCGGTGGAGAGCCCCCCGACCAGCGCCTGCATCCGGGCGAAGTGCTCGGGCGCCAGTTCCCGCAGCCGGTCGGCGCCCCGCGCGGTGAGGATCACCACGTTGCCGCGGCCGTCCTCGGTGGACGGCCGGCGGGCCACCAGGCCCTCCCGCTCCAGGCCGTCGACCAGGCCGGTCACCGTCGCCCGGGAGACGCCGAGACTCGCCGCGAGCTGGGAGGGCGACTTCTCGCCGCCGTGGTCCTCCAGGTCCGCCAGCAGTCGGTAGCGGCCGGTGGAGAGGCCGAAGCGGCCGAAGTGCACCTCGCCGGCCTGGTTGATCCGGGCGCCCGCCGCCATCAGCCGGGTCGCGACCAGAATCGCCTGCGGATCGGCCGAGAGGCCGTAGCGGGCGATCTGGCGGCGCGCCTGGTCGAGGCTGGGGGCGGTGGGACCGCCCGCGGAGTACTGGGTCACGAGAAGTAATATGGCGCCTAACCTGATTTCGCGTCAAGCGGGGCCATGGGTTTGTGCCTAGGCGGCACGCGGAGCGATCCGCGGCGGTGTCCAGTCGGCGTGCCGCAGGACGGTCCGGACCATCGCGCCGGGCGGGGTGAGCCGGATCGCGGCGTTGCGCAGGCCGACCGCCAGGGGGTGGGCCAGCTGCTGGCCCATCCGGCCGGCCCGGCGGGCGTCCCGGGCCACGGTCTGGCTGCGCGGACGGCGGGCCGCGTCGTACCGGGCGAGCGCGCCCTCGACCGTCCGGGCCTCGGCGAGCGCCGCCGCCAGGGTCACCGCGTCCTCCAGGGCCTGGCAGGCGCCCTGGCCGAGATGGGGCGTCATGGCGTGCGCCGCGTCGCCGAGCAGTGCGACCCGCCCCGAGGCGTAGGAGGGCAGCGGGGTGGTCAGCTCGTTGATGTCGTGGTGCAGCACCGCCTCCGGCCGGGTCGCGGCCAGCAGCGAGGGGATCGGCTCGTGCCAGGGCGCGAAGCGGCGGCGGACCTCGGCCAGCGGGTCCCGGTAGCGGACCCCGGCCGGGGCGTTCAGGACCGCGTGCCACTCGGCGGTGCCGTCCGGGAAGGCGATGTGGCCGAACTCGGCGCCGTGTCCCCAGGTGATCTCGAAGTCGGCCCTCAGTCCGTCGACCGGGCGCTCGGTGATCGCCCGGAGCACCGTCGAGCCGCTGTAGACCGGCCCGGGGTGGTCGGGGAAGAGGCGGCGCCGGAGCCGGCTGTTGAGGCCGTCGGCCGCGACCAGGAGGTCGGCCTCCAGGAAGTCGGCCTTCGGGCGGTCGGAGTGCTGGGGGTCGGAGTGCCGGGGGTCGGTCTGCCGGGGGTTGGCCTGCTGGGTGTCGGTCGCCGGGGTGGTGCCGCCGAACCCGACCCGGACCCGGAACGGCCGGGTGGTGTCCAGCTCGGTCACCTCGGCGCCGACGATCAGGGACTCGGCGGGCAGCGCCTCGCGCAGGATGCGGTGCAGAGCAGCGCGGGGGATCCCGACGATCGGGGCGCCCAGCTCGCGTTCCAGCGCCGCACCGTCCATCGCGGCGAGCCGGCGGCCATCCGGCGTCCGGGTGCCGCCGGTGTACTGGCGGCGGGCGGCCGCCTCGACCGCCTCGCCGACCCCCAGGGCGGCGAGCGCGCGCATCCCGTTGGCGGCCAGCGAGATGCCGGCGCCCGCATCGTCCAGGACGGCCGCCCGCTCGACCACGGTCACGTCCCACCCCGCCAGTCGGAGCCCGATCGCGGCCGCCAGTCCGCCGATGCCGCCCCCGACCACCACCGCGCTGCTGCTGCTCATGCCCGGTCCTTCCCGTGTTGCCGCGCTGCTTTCTACATCTGTAGAAGGAGCGTACTACGGGGCTGTCGGCAGGTGGACGGGGGTGGGGGCGGGGCCGCCGGGGTCCGCCGGGGTCCGCCGGGGTCCGCCGGGGTCCGCCGGGGTCCGCCAGGGCGGTTCGGGGTGGTGGGGTGGCGGTCGGCGGTTGGCTCGGACCGAGGTGGTGCGCGCCGGGTGCCGCGGCCCCGGTAGAAAGGAGGGATGCGGCGACACGAGGACCAGAAGCGGGACGATGCGGGGCGGCCGGACCGCCGGACGGTGTTGGCGGACGCCGCGATCGGGGTGCTGGCCGACCTCGGGGTGCGCGGACTGACCCACCGGGCGGTCGACGCGGCGGCCGGGCTGCCGGTCGGAACCACCTCGGCCTACCTGCGGACCAGGCAGGCCCTGCTCACCGCACTGGTGCGGCGGCTGGTGGAGCTGGACCAGGGCGAGCTGCACGCCATGGGGGAGCGGGTGCCGGTCCGTTCGTCGGAGGAACTGGCCGACGGCATCGCCGAGTTGATGCGGCAACGACTGTCCGGCGACGGGCGGCGGCGCTCGCTGGCCCGGTACGCCTGCGCGGTGGAGAGTGTGCGCGATCCCGAACTGCGCGAGATCCTCGTCCCGCGGGAGAACGCCGGGCGCGCCGCCGTCCGCGCGTTCCTCGCCGACCAGGGCGTGACCGATCCCGACGGGCGGACCGCCACACTGCTGGCCTGCGTCGACGGTCTGGTCTTCGAGCACCTGGTGGGCGGCGGCGAGCCCGGTGCCGACGCGATCCAGGGACTGGTGGCGGCCGCCCTGCGGGGAGCGGGCGTGAGTTGAGGCCTGCCGCTACGCGCTGGCGCGACCCGGCTCGCGCCGGCGAGGAGCGGCAGGCCTGGGACCATCTCCCCTCCACGGGCCGCCGAGCACCGGTGGGGAGCGCCACGCCCTCGATGCCGATCGCGCAATAGCGGGAGCCCCGGATGTTCGGCCGCGCGGGAAATCCGTGCCCCTGGTCGGCTGCGCAGGCCCCGCCGGACGCCGCCCGCCCCCACCGAACCCGGACGGCCGACGGTCGATCGGCAACGCGGGATGACGAAATCTCAGGTCAATCAACCGTCAAGTTGGTTCATTCACAGAATATTTCGCGATGTGTCACATGACGGGTGGATGATTTACGCCGCTCCCAGGTCTTCCCACGGAGATCTCCGACTGACAGGCTGGGGCCGCCCTTTCAGTACGGAGGAGGTTCCTTGTCCCGCATATCCACGCTGGCCGGAGCGGTCACCTGCGCTCTCGCACTTGTCACCGGCACCGCCGCCGCCGCTTCGGCAGCGCCTATTGACCAGACCCCGAGCCTGGCCGAGGCGAAGGTCGATCCCGTCGCCTGGACGCCGTGCAACCCCGACCCGACCAAGCCGGACCCCGGCATCTACGACTGTGCCGTCTACCCCGTGCCGCTGGACTACGACAAGCCGTCGGGCGAGAAGGTCGGCATCGCGATGATGCGGCGGCGGGCGAGCGACCCGTCGAAGCGGATCGGCTCGCTGTTCCTCAACCCGGGCGGCCCGGGCGGCAGTGGCTACCTGTGGGCGACGACCGCCCGCTTCGGCACCGAGGTGCAGTCGAAGTTCGACCTGGTCGGCTTCGACCCGCGCGGCGTGGCCCGGAGCAACCCGCTCAAGTGCTTCAAGACCCAGGAGGACGCCGACGCGGTCACCAACCGCATGGTCGGCGTGCCGGTCACCAAGGCCGAGATCAACGAGACGCTGGACGCGGACCAGGACTACACCGACGCGTGCAGCAAGAACGCCGGCCCGCTGATCGAGCACATGTCGACCATCAACGTGGTGCGCGACCTCGACCGGATGCGCCGCGCCGTCGGCGACGCCCAGCTCACCTTCGCCGGGTTCTCCTACGGCACCCTGATCGGTTCGACGTACGCCAACATGTACCCGAACAAGGTCCGCGCGATCATCGTCGACGGCAACGTCGACCCGAACCTGCGCCTGCACAACGGCCTGGAGTACGACCGCCAGCGGGCGAACGGCTTCGAGCTGGCCCTGGACGAGTTCCTCAAGCGCTGCCAGACCGCCGGCGCCCCGCGCTGCGCCTTCGGCGAGGGCGACACCCGGGCCAAGTTCGACCAGCTCCGCGACCACCTGCGGACCAGCCCGATCACGCTGCCGAACGGCTCCAAGGTGACGCTGAGCAGCTTCACCGGCGAGGTGGCCAGCGCCCTGTACTCGCAGGCCAAGCTGGCCCCGCTGGCCAAGTCCCTCCAGGCGACCTACCAGGTGTTCCAGAAGCCGGCCGCGGCCGCCCTGCTGGCCCCGCAGGCGAACGTCTCGGACGAGGACGCCAACCTGCTCTCGGTGGACGTCCCGCGGACGGCGCTGCGGGAGGCCCCGGTCGACTCCGAGTACACCGCGGACGACTCCTACATGGCCGTCAACTGCCAGGACAAGCCGTACCCCTCCAACGACCGGGTGTTCGCGAACGCGGCCAAGGCCTGGGAGAAGGAGATGCCGACCTTCGGCCGCTACCAGGCCTTCGACGCGCCCGCGTGCGCGAGCTGGCCGGCCCCGGCCCGGGACGCCGAGCGCTTCTCCGGCCCGTGGAACAAGAAGACCTCCAACACCGTGATGGTGATCGGCAACCTCTACGACCCGGCCACCCAGTACAAGTTCGCCCAGCGGATGCAGCAGGAGCTGGGCAACGCGGTGCTGGTCAGCGTCGACTCGATCGAGCACTGCGCGGTAGGCCGCAGCCAGGCGCTGAACAAGATGGTCACCCGCTACCTGGTCGACGGCACCGCGCCGGCGGCCGGCCAGCTGCTGAAGCCGGACGCGGAGATCTTCCCGGCGGTCTGACGGAACGGCCCCCGGTGATCCGGGGGAGGGTTTGACGGTCGTGGTGGTCGGCGGTGCAGCCGGCCACCACGACCGTGTTTTCCGGGCGAGTTCCCGGAGGGCCGGGAGGGCCCGGAGAACGCGGAGAACGCGGAGACGGATCGTCATCGAACCTCCTGTGGAGCGGATTCCTGCGGTTCGTCGGCGACCATAGCCCATGCCACTGACAATGGGATTCCGGCGTCAAGGTGACGGTCAAGACCAGGCTGGACCAGCAGGAATGACGTACTGTCACACTTTCCATTAACCGATTCCCGTGGCCGGATATCCGTGTTAGCGTGCGGGCCGCCGGCTTCTCTCGGACTCGGGAAAGTGGGGACGGAACATGCGGTACGAATTCTCCCGGCGGGGATTCCTGGGCGGTGCCGGCGCGGCGGCCGCCGGGATCACCGCCGCTTCCACGGGCGCGGCGGCGGCCGAGGGCGCGCGCCGGGAGCTGCCGAAGGGGCGGTCGGTGCTCCCCGGTGACCCCCGCTACCAGACCCTCGCCCAGGGCTTCAACCAGCGGTGGAGCAGCAGTCCCGCCTACATCCGGCTGGTGGGCGACGAGGCCGACGCGGTCGCCGAGGTGAACCGCGCGCTGGACGCCGGGCTACGGCCGACGGTCCGCGGCGGCGGGCACTGCTACGAGGGTTTCGTCGACAACGACCAGGGCGTCATCCTCGACCTCGGCACGATGCGCGGCGTCGCCGCCTCGACCGACAAGTTCGGCCGGCCCACCTACGGCGTCGACGGCGGCGCGACCAACTGGGACGTCTACACCACGCTGTTCCGGGAGTACGCCGTCACCCTGCCCGCCGGGTCCTGCTACTCGGTCGGCGCGGGCGGGCACGTCTGCGGCGGCGGGTACGGCCTGCTCTCCCGGCGGCACGGGCTCACCGTCGACCACCTCGTCCAGGTCGACGTGGTCACCGTCCGGGGCGGCCGGGCGGTGGTGACGAAGGCGCACCGCGAGGACGCGCCGGGCTCGCCCGAGCAGGACCTCTTCTGGGCCCACACCGGCGGCGGGGGCGGGAACTTCGGGGTGGTGCTGCGCTACCACTTCGCATCGGACGTGCCCCAGCCGCCGCCCCGGGTCTGGCTGAGCAGCGTGGCCTGGCCCTGGGCCGAACTGCTCCGGCGGCCGGCCGACTTCGAGACCCTGGTGGCCAACTTCGGCGCCTTCATGGCCGAGCACAGCGGCCCGCGGGAGGCGGTGTACCAGGGGCTGTTCGCCATCCTCAAGCTCACCCACCACTCCAACGGGAACGTCGTCCTGTTCAGCCAGTGGGACGGAGCGGACCCGGCCCCGCTCGACGCCTTCGTGGCCGCCGTCGAACAGGGGATGACGACGCGCCCGGTGGTGCAGACCCGCTCGGCCGGCGGGCTGTTCCTGCCCTACCCGGACAAGCGGCGCCGGATGCCCTGGTTCCAGGCGACCATGACGCTCAACCCCTCGGGAGACAACGAGCGGGGCAAGCACAAGTCGGCCTACCACCGGGAGCCGTTCGCCCCGGCGCAGATCGCCGCCTTCTGGGACTGGCTGACGCGGGACGTCGAGGGGGTGGACCTCTCGAACACGGTGGTCCAGATCGACTCCTACGGCTGCCGGATCAACGCCCGCCGCCCCGAGGAGACGGCCGTCCCGCAGCGCGACTCGATCATGAAGCTGCAGTACCAGACGCACTGGACGGACCCGGCCGAGGACGAGAAGCACCTCGCCTACCTGAGCGGGCTGTACCGCGACGTCTACCGGGAGACGGGCGGTGTCCCGGAGGTCGACACCGCGACGGACGGCGCCTACGTCAACTACCCGGACACCGACCTGGGCACCGCCGACCAGCCCGACCCGGACTACCCGCGCCTCTACTACAAGGGCAACTACCCACGGCTGCAACGCACCAAGGCCTACTGGGACGGGGAGGAGGTGTTCCACCACGCCCAATCGATCATCCCGGCCGGGCCCTGAGTCCGAGCGCCGGCGCCCCACGGGGGCGGGGAGGCACCCCGCATCCCCACCCCCGTAGAGCAGTCCGGTCACGCGCACCCGTAGCGCACACCGGGATCAGCCCCGGGGCCCGGGCCCGTTCCGCTAGGCGGCCTGCTCCGCCTCCTCCTCGACGATCCGTCCGTCCCGGACCTCGATCACCCGGTCGGCGAGCCCCATCAGCGTCGGGTCGTGGGTGGCGACCAGCACGGTGACGCCCTCGCTGCGCACCACCGCGCGCAGCAGCTCCATGATCGAGCGGCCGGTCTCGGAGTCCAGCTGACCGGTCGGCTCGTCGGCGATGATCAGGCTGGGCTGGTTGGCCAGCGCACGGGCGATGGCGACGCGCTGCTGCTGGCCGCCGGAGAGCTCGCCGGGGCGCTGGTTGGCGTGGTCGGCGAGGCCGACCAGGGCGAGGAGGGTGTGGGCGCGCTCTTCGCGCTCGGCGGCCGGGGCCTTGCGCAGCCGCAGGGGCACGCCGACGTTCTCGGCGGCGGTGAGCATCGGGATCAGCCCGAAGGACTGGAAGACGAAGCCGATCCGCTCCCGCCGCAGGGCGAGCCGGCCGTCCTCGTCCAGCGAGGCTAGGTCGATGCCGTCCAGCGCGATGCTGCCGCCGGTCGGTGCGTCCAGGCCGCCGACCAGGTTCAGCAGGGTGGTCTTGCCGGAGCCGGACCGGCCCTTGAGCGCGGTGAGTTCACCACGGCCGACGGTGAACGAGACGCCGCGCAGGGCGTGCACGGTCCGCTCACCGGTGCCGAAGCTCCGGCGGAGGTCGGTGACGGCCACCATCGGCTGGGTGGTGGTGTCGGCGGTGGCGGCCTGAGGCTGCGTCATGCGGCGTCCCCCTGTGGGCGTGGCGGCCCGGTTCCATCCGGGTCCCGTCCGGTTCTACGGATATGAGTGCTCCGGCGGTTCACGTTCCCGGGCGGGAATCCGAGAAGTCGGTGTCCCGGGCCAAAGGAGTGCGCCGAAGCCGGATTTGTGAGGTGTTCATGGCATTTCAAGTAGGGCATCCCCGGCCGGGATGCTACCAATGAAAGGAATTTGCTCACTGCTTACTTGATTCGCGCAAGTCCCTTCCGTTCCTGGATCGAATCTGACAGCATCGTCCGCTATCCGGCGACCGATAGCCGGTGATCAATGCGCCGGTGTGCCCGCGGTGTGTCCATCTGTGACCGATCTGCACGCGGATCGGCACTCGGATCGGACCGACGAGCGGGGCCCGGGGATGCAACCGGGGACGTAAGTCCGGGGGAGGAACCTGATGCTCGGCTTCGTCGTGCGCCGACTGCGCGGACGAGTGCCGCTGGCTGCCGCCGTCCTGCTCGCGGTGCTGATCACCACATCCGTGCTGACCGCCTTGGTCGCCTTCAACAGCAGTGTCGGCGAGGCCGGCCTGCGACAGGCGCTCCAAGGGCCCGGTCACGCACGGACCACGGTGACGGTGACCGGCGAGCACGGACTCGACCAGCGGACGAAGGACGAGGAGGCGCTCGCCTCCTACCGGCAGAAGCTCTTCGGCGACCTGCCCGTGCACACCGACAGCGTGATGCGCAGCCGCTCCTACAGCCTGCCCGGCTCCGGGGGCGCGGCGAACGGCAGTGCGGCGAACGGCAGTCCGGCCAACGGCACCGCGGCCAACGGCAGCCCGGCGACCGGCAGCCCGGCGAGCGGCACCGGCGCAGCCGGCGCCTCCGCCGGCCAGGCCCCCGGCGCCCAGCTCGACCTGACGGTCCTCGCCGACCTCGACCGCGGCCGGGTCCAACTGGTGGCCGGCGCCTGGCCGGGCGCCGCCACCGGGCCGGCCCAGTCCGCCGCCCCGGAGGCCGCCGTCCCGCAGAGCCTGCTGCGCCGGCTCGGCCTGACCGAGCAGGCCCTGCCCGCCGAGGTCCGGCTCGTCGACCGGAACGACAGCAAGCCGCTGACCGTCCGGATCACCGGCGTCTACCGGGCCACCGACCCGGCCTCCCCGTACTGGCGGATCGACCCGGTCGGCGGCCACGAGATCGAGGTCGCCGGCTTCACCACCTTCGGCCCGATGATGGTCGACCAGAGCGCCTTCACCACGGCCGGCCTGGTCCAGAGCAGCCGCGGCTGGTCGCTGGACGCCGACTTCTCCGGCGTCGACCGGGCCGCCGCGCAGGCCGTCGGCGACCGCGCCCAGCGCCTCTCCGATGAGCTGCGGACCTCCGGTTCGCTCGCCGCGAAGACCGAACTGCCCGACATCATGCGCGAGTTGTCCGACAGCATGGTGGTCGCCCGGTCCACCCTGCTGATCGGCGCCCTCCAGCTGGCGGTGCTCGCCGCGGCGGCCCTGCTGCTGGTCGTGCACCTGATCGCCGCGCGGCAGGAGTCCGAGAACGAGATGCTCGCCGCGCGCGGCGCCTCGGCCGTCCGGCTCGGCTCCTTCACCGCCCTGGAGTCGCTGCTGCTGGCCCTGCCCGCGGCGGTGTTCGCGCCGCTGCTGACCCCGTTCCTGGTCCGCGCGCTGGCCGGCCTCGGCAGCGCCCACCAGGTCGCCCTGGACACCGGCATCAGCTGGTCGCTCTGGCCGGTGGCCGTGGTCTGCGCGTTCGCCTGCATCCTGCTGGCCACCGTGCCCAGCGTGGTGCGCGGCGTCGGTGCCGCCCTGCGCCGCCGGGCCGGCCGCCGCCAGGCGGTGGTCTCCGGCGTCGCCCGCAACGGCGGCGACATCGCCGTGCTCGCCCTGGCCGCGCTCGCCTACCAACAGCTCGACCAGTACGGCGGCGGGTTGTCCCCCGACTCCACCGGCCGGCTGGACGTGGACCTGCTGCTGGTCGCCACCCCGACCCTCGCCCTGTGCGCCGGCACCCTGGTGGTGCTGCGGCTGCTGCCGGTCGTCGCCCGGCTCGGCGCCCGCGCGGCGGCCCGGGGCAGCGGCCTCGGCCCCGCCATGGTCGGCTGGCAGCTGGCCCGCCGGCCCGGCCGCGCCACCGGCCCCGTCCTGCTCCTCGTCATGGCCGTGGCCACCGGCGTCCTGGCGCTCGGTCAGCACGCCACCTGGACTGCCTCCCAGCGCGACCAGGCGGCCTTCGCCACGGCCGGCGGCCTGCGCATCTCCGGCTCGCACAACGCGCCGATGGGTCAGGGCGGCCGCTACGGCAGCCTGCCCGGCGGTGACCGGCTGGTCGCGGTGGTGCGCGATGAGCAGCCGCTGCAGGGCGGCTCCGGCCAGCTGATGGCCGTGGACGCCGCCGCCTTCGCCGAACGCGTCCCGGTCCGCTCCGACCTGCTCGACGGCCGCACCGGCGCGGAGGTCTTCGGCTCGCTCGCCTCCCCCGCCCCCGCCGGCATCCCGCTGCCCGGCAGCCCGCTGCGGATCGACGCGGACATCGCGGTGAGCCAGCAGGAGCCGAAGAACTCGCGGTTCACCAGCGTCCCGATCCAGCCCGAGGTCCGGTTGCTGCTGCGCGACCGCTTCGGCCTGGTCCACAAGGTCCCGTTCGGCGAGCTCCCGATGAACGGCCAGGTCCACTCCTCGATCCGGCTCGGCGCGCTGGTCGACGCCCCGGTGGGCTCGGTCGCCGCCCCGCTGACCGTGGTCGGCGCGAACGTCGCCTTCGGCGACCGCAGCGAGGGCGAGGTCACCCTGCGGAACCTGGCCGTCTCGGACACCGCCGACGGACCGTCCACCGCCGTCCCGGTGCCGTCCGGTGCCGGCTGGACCATCAAGCCGCCGGAGTCCCGCAACGGCGCGGGCGGCTCGCCGGTGGCCGCGCTCGCCTCCGAAGCGGCCGCCCCCGACAGCCTGTTCACGGTCCGCTACCACCCCGCGGGCGGCATCGGAGACCCGATCCGCGCGGTGCTGAGCCCGACCGGGGCGCCCCTTCCGGCCGCCGTCAACGGCGTCGCCACCCACGACTACCTGAAGTCCGTCGGAGCCTCCGTCGGCGACACCCTCCAGGTGCCGTTCAGCGGGGTCGTCGTCCCGGTCAAGGTGACCGGCGCGGTCGAGGCCCTCCCGGTGGCCGGCCAGCGGGCGCTGCTGCTGGACCTCGGCTCGGTCGCCCGGATGCTGTCCGTCCAGGACCGCAACCTGCCCTCCCGCACCGAGTGGTGGCTGCCCGCCACGGGGCCGGGCGACCGCATCCCGGCCGAGGCCGCCGCCGCCCTGCGCGGCGCGCCCGGCAGCCAGGACCTCGCGCTCTACGAGGAGGTCTCCGAGGGCCTCCTCGGCGACCCGGTCGGCGCCGCCCCGCAGAGCGCGCTGATGGCCATCGCGATCGTCACCGCCGTGCTCGCCGCGATCGGCTTCGCCGCCGCGGTGGCCGGTTCGGCGCACGAGCGCTCCCGGGACTCCGCGCTGCTGCTCGCCCTGGGCGCCCCGCGCAAGCAGGTCACCCGGACCGTCGCCGCCGAGAACGCGGTGCTGGTCGGCCTGGGCGGGATCGTCGGCCTCGCCCTCGGAGCCCTGCTCGTCCGGCTGATCGTGCCCTTCGTGGTGCTGACCCCGGCGGCCCGCCGCCCGGTGCCGGAGGCCCTGGTCGAGCTGCCGTTCGGTCAGGCGCTGCTGTTCGCGGGGGCGATCGCCGTCGTCCCGCTGCTGTCGGCCTTCCTGATCGGCCGCCGGCGTCGAGACGTGGCCGCGCGGCTGCGCCACGTGGAGGAGATGTGACCACCAAGGCCGGCACCACCGTGCCCACCCCCGCGCCGCCGCCGACGCCCGAACCGGCGCGGGCCCACCGGCCCGCGCCCTGGGTGCGCACCCGGCTGCGCGCGATGCCGCTGGCCGCGCTGCTCACGGCGGCCCTCGCGCTCGTCACCGTCTTCCTGGCGGCGGCCTTCCCGCGCATCGCGGACCGGAACGCGGACAGCGCGCTCCAGGAGTTCACGCGCGGCCTGGGCACCAACGTCACCAACCTGGAGGTCACCTCCGGGCTGGCCCCCGGCGACGACGGCGCCGCCCTCGAAGCCCTGCAGCGGAAGTTCGACGCGCAGATCGGACGGCAGCTGCCGCTGAGCGCGTCCGCCCAGGTCCACGGCACCCGGATCAAGACCGAGCGGAAGATGTTCAACCCGGGGTTCACCCGGCTCTCCGACCGGGCCGTCCCGGGGCTCGGCCTGTTCTACCTGCACGGCCTCGCCGACCGGGCGACGCTGACCGCGGGCACCTGGCCGGGCCCCGCCCCGGTCGACGGCCCGCTGCCAATCGCGCTGAGCCAGCAGGCCGCCGAGGCCATCAACATCAAGGTCGGCGACGTCATCGAGAGCGGCACCGACGGACCGGTCGCGCTGCGCACCACCGTGACCGGCCTCTACCGGGTCAACGACCCCCAGGACCCGTTCTGGGAGGGACTCGGCTGCCCGTCCAGGGCCTGCCTGGGCGTCAAGGGCGAGGACGCGTGGTACTGGACCAGCGGCTTCGTCGACGGCGGCAGCCTGACCGCGCTGGCCCGCTGGGGTTCGAGCGGCCAGAACTTCTGGCGGCTTCCCGTCGACCCCGGCTCGCTGCGCGCCGACGAGCTCGACCACACCCGCGAGGTCCTCGGCTCGTACACGGCCGGCCCCGGCATGACCGCCCTGATCGACGCCACCCTCCGGGCCGACCTGCACGCCACCTCGCTGATGCCGGACGTCCTCGCCCGGGCCACCGCCCGCTACCAGGCCGCGGCCCCGCTCGGCGCCATCGGGCCGGCCGGTGTCGCCGGCGTCGCGGTCGTCGTGCTCTGCCTGGCCGCGGCGCTCAGCACGGACCGGCGCACGGCCGAGATCCGGCTGCTCCAGGCCCGCGGCGGCTCGCGCACCGGGGTACTGCTGCGGCTGCTCGGCGAGGGCGCGGTGACCGTGCTGCCCGCCGCCGTGCTCGGGACGGCCCTCGCGCTGGTGCTGCTGCCCACCCCGCGCTGGGGCACCCCGGTGCTGCTGGCGCTCGCCGTGACCCTGCTCGCGATCCTGGTCTTCCCGGTCCGGGCCGCGCTGCTCTGGGCGCGCCCGCGGGCGGCCGGCGGCTGGCGCCGGATGGTCGGCGAACTCGCCGTGCTGGCCGTCACCGCCGCGGCCGTGGCCGAGGTCCAACGTCGCGGCGTCGGCCACCCCGGTAGCGGCGTCGACCCGCTGCTGGTGGCCGCCCCGCTGCTGCTCGCCGTCTCCGGCGGCCTGCTGCTGGCGAGGATCGAGCCGGTCGTGGTCGGCTGGCTGGCCGCACTCGCCGGCCGCGGCCGCGGCCTGGTCGGCTTCCTCGGCCTGGTCCGGGCCGCCCGCGACAACTCGGGCCGGCGGCGGCCCTCCGCGCTGCCGCTGCTCGCCCTGCTGATCGCCGTCACCGCCACCGGCTTCGGGGCCACCGTGCTCGACACGGTGGACCACTCCCGGGCGCGTGCCGCGCGGCTCTCCACCGGCGGCGACGTGTCCGTCTCCGTCCCGCTCTACGCCAACCTGCCGGAGGCCTTCACCAAGGCGGCCGGCGAACTGCCCGGCGTCCGGGCGGCGACCGGCGCGTGGATCGAGGAGCGGGCCACCTTCGTCGGCGCCGACCGGGAGACCGCCGAGGCCGTCCTGGTGGTGGTCGAGCCCGAGGCCTACGCGGAGATCTCCCGCACCGTCGGGGTCGGCGGGTACGACCCGGCCAGGCTGACCGCCGCCCCGGGCGGCAAGGACGGCCCGGTCCCCGCGCTGTTCAGCCGGGACCTGGCCGCGCACCTGGCCTCGGGCGCACCGCAGGTGCGCACGCCCTCCGGCAGCCAGATGGCCACCAGCGTCGCCGGGATCGTCACCGCCACGCCCGCCTTCCCGGACCCCGGCAAGCCCTTCGTCGTGGTGCCGGCCGGCCCCGCCGCGGAGCACCTGCCGGAGCTCAAGCGGTCGAACCGGGTGAACAAGTGGTTCGCCGTCGGCGACGTCGATCCGGACCGGGTCCGCGCCCTGCTGCGGGAGCGCGCCATCGGCAGCGGCGAGCTCCTGGGTCGCGTCGCCAAGCTGATCGACGCGGAGGCCACGGCGGCCGGGAAGACCACCGCCGGCCTGCCCCCCGGCTACGTGGTGCACAGCAGCCGCGAGAAGATCGCCGAGCTGGCCGGCGACCCGGTGCAGCACGCCGCCGGGCGGCTGTTCTGGTACTCGGGCTTCGCCGCCGCCGGCTTCGCCCTGCTGGCCGTGCTGCTGACGCTGCTGCGGGCCGCGCCGGACCGTACGGCGGTGCTCGCCCGGCTGCGCACCATGGGCCTGCGGCCCCGGCAGGGCTTGGTGCTGATCATCGCCGAGGCGCTGCCGCAGACCCTGGCGGCGGCCGTCGGCGGCGGGCTGGTCGCGCTGGCCGCGGTCGCCCTGCTCGGGGGCGCCTTCGACCTCTCGGCGCTGGTCGGTGCCACCGTCGGCGAGACCCTGGCCCCGGCGGTGCTGCCGGTGCTGCTGCCCACCGCCGGTCTGGCCCTGGTGGTCGGCCTCGGCGTGGTGCTGGAGACGCTGGTCGCCGGCCGGCGCCAGATCGCCACCGAACTGCGAGCGGGGGAACGGCAATGAGGCCGGTACGGACGGCGGCGGACCCGCCGGGAGCGGCGGGCGGGGGCGGTGCACGGGCCGTGACAGCGGCCCGGTCCGCCGGGACAGTGGAGAGCGGTGCGATGAAGCAGACAGTCGAGACAGGAGACCACCGGTGAAGAGCACTCCCCAGGAGCGGACGGTCGCCGAGGCCCCCAGCCTCCAGGAGCTCCAGCAGCGGGCCCTCGCCGCCGCCTCGCCCAAGGCGTACGGCGAGGGAGCGGCCATCGTCTGCGACCGGCTGGTCCGGATCTTCAGCGCGGAGGGGGTCGAGGTCCAGGCGCTCCAGGGCCTGGAGCTGACCATCCGCCAGGGCGACCTGGTCGCCCTGGTCGGCGCCTCGGGCAGCGGCAAGTCCACGCTGCTCACCATCCTCGCCGGGCTGGACGTGCCGACCGCCGGCACCGCCACCGTGGCCGGCTGCGACCTGCTGGAGATGTCGGTCAAGGAGCGGCTGCGCTACCGGCGCGAGGTGGTCGGCTTCATCTGGCAGCAGACCGCCCGCAACCTGCTGCCCTTCCTCACCGCCGCCGAGAACATCGCCCTGCCGATGCAGCTGCGCGGCCGTCGTTCGGGCGCCGGCGGGGCCCGGCAGCAGGCGGCCCGGGTGGCGGAGCTGATGGAGGCGCTGGAGATCGGCGAGCTCGCCCACCGCAAGCCCAACGAGCTCTCCGGCGGCCAGCAGCAGCGGGTGGCGATCGCGGTGGCGATGGCCAACAACCCGCCGGTGCTGCTCGCCGACGAGCCCACCGGCGAGCTGGACTCGGAGACCGCCGGGATCATCTTCGAGTCCTTCCGCACCGTCAACCGCGAACTGGGCGCCACCGTCGTGATCGTCACCCACGACCCGATGGTCGCGGGCGAGGTCCGTCGCACGGTCGCGATCCGGGACGGGCGGACCGCCAGCGAGGTGCTGCGCCGCACCGTGACGGACGAGCACGGCGAGGAGTCGGTGAACGAGCGCGAGTACGTGATGCTGGACCGCAGCGGCCGGGTGCAGCTGCCGGTCAAGTTCCTGGAGTCGCTCGGCATGGAGCACCGGGTGGCGGTCGATCTCGCCGCCGACCACATCGAGGTCCGGCCGGACGACATCGCCGGGCACTGACCGGCGGTGGGCGGCGCGGCGTCAGCTGTCGCCGCCCATCCGCTGGAAGAGGCCGCTGCCCTCGGCGTCCGCCCGGAGGTCGGGCGGCGCCTCCTCCGCGGCGCGCTCGCCGCGCGAGGTGGCGGTGCAGAGGGCGAAGACGATCAGGGCACTGGCCGCCACGGCGAGGATGCCCAGTGCGGTCAGGACGCGTAGCCAGGTCAAGGGAGTGCCTCCTGGGGGGACGGTGCGGCCCACAGCGACGTGCACGGCGCTGCCGGGGATGTATCGGCAGGTCGGGCCGCACGATCGAGTGCCCACGGACGGTTCTTCCCGCCGGGTGGCGCACGAGAGGTCGCCCGCGTAGGCGCTCGATGCACTCGTCGGGCGCGTCACACCCCGTCGCGCGCCCCCGCGGTGGCGGCCGCCCGTCCGCTCCCGGCGTCCACCTGGGCCCGCAGGGCGGCGAGGTCCGGCTTCCCGAGACCGTTCAGCGGGATCGCGGGCAGCAGCAGGAGCGAGTCCGGGGCGCACCGGCCGAGGCCGTGCGCCCGGGCCCAGCGGTGCAGCTGCCCGGCTGTCAGCCGCGAGCCGGGGACGAGGGCGACGGCGGCGTGCACCCGCTCCAGGCGGTCCGGGTCGGTGGTCGTGAACATCACCGCCTCGCGGACCTCCGGGTGGGTGCGCAGTGGCTCCTCGATCTCGCGGGGGAACACATTGTGCCCCTCGACGACCGCCATCGGGTCCCGCCGCCCGGCCACCGTCAGATAGCCGGCCGCGTCCAGGCTGCCCAGGTCGCCGGTGTGCAGCCAGCCGTCCCGGAGCACCTGTCCGGTCAGCTCCGGGTCGCGCCAGTAGCCGGCCATCGCGGTCGGCGTCCGGACGCAGATCTCCCCGGTCCGGTCCGGCGGCAGCTCGGCGCCGTCCTCGTCCAGGACGCGCAGCCCGGTGTCCGGGTACGGGCGGCCCGCGGTGGTCAGCAGCCGCGGTGCCAGGTGCTCGTCCGGGCCCAGCCGGGAGACCGGCCCGCACTCCGTCAGGCTGTAGGTCTGGTGCAGCACCCGGCCCAGCCGCCGGGTCGCCTCGGCGAGCCGCCGCGGCGAGGGCGCGCACCCGGTGTAGCCGACCCGGCGCAGGCTGCCGGTGTCGGTCGTCGGCAGCAGCGGGTGGTCCAGCAGCCGGTACAGCAGGTGCGGCGGCAGGTACATCCGGGACACCCGGTGCCGCTCCACCGCCGCCAGCACGGCCCCGGCGTCGAACCCGTCCTGCATCACCACCATGCCCCCCGCCGCCAGCGCCAGGTCCGCCGTGGTGCCGCCGCCGTGGCAGAGCGGGGTGCACAGCAGGAAGACCGAGCCGGCCAGCAGCGGCGGGCGCGGCGGACGGGCGAAGCGGCGCAGCACCCCCTTCGGGCGCCCGGTCGTGCCGCCGGTGAACCGCACCGCCATCACGTCCTCGGGCAGGTAACGGGGCGCCAGCGGGGCGGGGGAGCGGGCCGCGGCGAGGTCCAGCAGGTCCGTGCCGAGCCCGAGCGGCGACGGGCCCAGCGAGAGCAGGACGGCCGAGGGCACGGCCCGCGCGACCCCGTCGGCCGCCGCCGCGCACCGGACCGGGTCGAAGACCAGCGCGGACGTCCCGGCGAACTCCGCCAGCGCCACCTGCTCGGCGACCGGCCCGTCCGGGAACGGCATCGCCACCCGGCAGCCCAGCAGGTTCGCGGCCAGCCGCACCAGCAGCGCCTCCGGCCGGTTCCCGGCCAGCACCGTCACCCCGTCCCCGCGCCCGAGCCCGGCCCGCTCCAGCGCGCGGGCGGCGCGGTGCACCAGGTCCAGGCAGCGCTGCCCGGTCCACTCCTCGTCCCCGTACCGGAGCGCCACCCGGGCGGGATCGCGGGCGAGCCCGTCCAGCACCAGCGCGGTGTACGTCGGAGCCGCCTCCGCCATGGCCGTCCTCCTGTCTGACGGCTCGTCAGCCTAGTGGACGGCGGGCCCACGGGTGCACTGCGGTCGCCGGGGGCCCACGGGTACCGACGGGCGCGGGTGGGCGCCGACGGACCGGTGCGGGCCTGCGGGGTCCCCTCGGCCCCCGGCCGGAGGGCGCCCCCGCTTCTGCCGCGAGGCGCGCACGCCCGACGCCGAGGCCCGGTCCGGCCGGATCCGCCGAGCGGCCGGCCGGGCGTTGTTGTTAGGGTTCCCGGTCGGACGTGAACGGGGGCTCGGACTGGTGAGCGGCGGGGTGGATGCGGTCGTGGCACCGCGCGGCGTGGTCGATCTGCGGGGCGAGGCCGGGGCGGGGTTCGTCACCGCCTACCCGGCCGACGCCGTCGTGGTGGTGTCCGGGCTGCCGGGGGCCGGGAAGAGCACGCTGCTGCGGCGCTGGTCCGGGGCGGCGGTCCGGGCCGTGGACCCGCGGACGGTGCACGAGGCCTGCGAGGCCGTGATGCCCGCCGCCCTGCCGTACGCGGTGTACCGGCCGTGGGCCCGGCTGGAGCACTTCCGGCTGCTGCGGTCCTCGGTGCGCGGCGGCGGCCCGCTGCTGGTGCACGACTGCGGCAGCCGCGCCTGGATGCGGCGCTGGCTCGCCCGGGAGGCGGCCCGCCGGGGCCGCGAACTGCACCTGGTGCTGCTGGACGTCGGCGCCGCCACCGCGCTGGACGGCCAGCGGGCCCGCGGCCGGCACGCCTCCGGCCGGGTCTTCGCCCGCCACCGCCGCAGCCTGGAGCGGCTGTTGGCCGCCTTCACCCGGCACGTGCGCGCCGGCGGCCCGATGCCGACCCCGGAGGCCTCGTCCGTCCTGCTGCTGGACGCGGCCTCCCGCTCCCGCGCCGAGACGGTCCGCTTCGGCGCGGCGGGCTGAGCCGGGCCGGCGGCCGCCGTCACCGACGGGCCCGGCGCTCGGCCTCGGCGTGCCACCAGCCGGGCGGGGAAGGTCCGTTGACGACCGCGGACGCCTGCTCGGGGTGCAGCCCGATCGTCCGCAGGGCGTCGGCGTCGACCCGGACGTCGAACCAGCCGCGCCACCGGCCGTCCGGGCCGACCCCGCAGAGCAGGTCACTGCGCACCGCATCGGCGGCGATGGGCATCCAGTCGATGCCCCGGTCGCGCAGTCAAGCGCGGAGGGCGGCCGGCGGGGTCGGGCGGCCGGGAAGGTTCTCGTACGCCGCGATGGTGATCCAGTCGTCGGGTTCGCTCATGCGGCCATGCTGACACGGATCGGATCGGGTCGGCAGTGGAAAAGGAGTCGGGGCGGCGGAACCCGCCTTCGCCGGGCGGGCGTTGGCGGCCGGGAGTGGCGTTAAACCGGTCGCCTCCCACCCGGGCCCGGGCCTACCCTCGGCGGCGTGCCGGACGATCGAGCGCAGGGGGGCGGATGAGCCAGGCCGAGGCCGTGAGGGTGGTCAACACGCTGGGCGCGCGCTGGGTCGGGCAGGTCGACCCGGAGGGTGGGACGGTCCTGATGCCGGCCGGTGTCTGGCCGCTGCTCGGCCTGCTGGCGCCGGCCGGAAGCCCCGCCGTCCAGGGCGAGTTGACGCAGGCCCTGGGTCTGCCGCCGGAGGCTGCCGCCGAGCGGGCCCGGGAACTCCTCGGTCTGCTGGAGGGCATCCCGGCGGTCGGCTCGGCCCTCGGGCTCTGGACGGGTGAGCGGCTGCGGCTGCGCCCGGAGTGGCCGGCCGGGCTGCCGGCGGGTGTACACGGGCGGCTCTCCGGTGACGTCCGGCAGGACCAGGCGCGGCTGGACGCCTGGGCCGCCCGGGCCACCGGCGGTCTGATCGACGCCATGCCGGTGCGGTTGGACCGGGAGACCCGCCTGGTGCTGGCCGCGGCGCTCACCGTCCGGACCGACTGGATCCGGCCGTTCGACGAGATCGACGGTCCGCCGGAGGGTCCGGCGGACGCCTGGGGCAGGCCCGTCCGGTACCTGTCGCGGTACACCTGCCTGCTGGACCGGGCCGCCGTGCTGGAGTCACCGACCGGGCTCGTCACCGAAGTGCGGGTGCACGGGTACGGGGACATCAGTGTCCATCTGCTGCTCGGCGAGCCCGGCGCGTCGCCCGGCCGGGTGCTGGCCACCGGCATCGAGGCGTTGAGCGGGCGCCACCGCCGGACCACCGCCGACCGCCTGCCCGTCGGCGCCCCTGGCCCCGGCCTGACGATCGACCTAATCCGGCGGTACGAGCCGGAGGACCTGTTGGCCGTGGACGTCCCGCGGTTCACCGTCGGGGCCGACCACGATCTGCTCGCCCGCCCCGACCTCTTCGGCCTGGCCACACTGGGGACCCGCTCGGAGACCGAGCACCGCCTGCCCGGGCTCGGCGGAGCGGAACCGCTGTTCATCGACGGCGCCCGGCAGCGCGCCACCGCGACCTTCGGCCCGGACGGCTTCCGGGCCGCCTCGGTGACCGCCCTCGGAGTCGCCGGGAGCGGCGCCGCGCGCCCGCGCCCGTCGTACCTGCGGCGGATCGTCCGGGCCGGCTTCGGACGGCCGTTCGGCTTCGTCGCCGTCCACCGCACCTCCGGTCTGCTCCTGGCCGCGGGCTGGGTCACCGATCCGGACCCCGCGAGCGGTGTCCGGGCCTGAACCTCCTGGCAGGCAGGCCCGGGTGGCCGGCGGGGCACCGGCGAGAACCGGCCTGCCGGAGGGTCATGATCGTCACTTCGCCCCCGCGGCGGGGCCCGGCACTGCCAGACTGGGGCCTGCAGAGTCCGTCACGGAGAGAGGTCGCACCCCGCATGTCCAGCAGCGCCGTCGTCGAGAATCCGTGGTTCCGCAGATTCAACCCGTCCGACTCCGCGCCCGCCCGGATCGTGATCTTCCCGCACGCCGGCGGCTCGGCCAGCTACTACCTGGAGTACGCCAACGCGCTGGCACCGCACGCCGATGTGCTCGCCGTCCAGTACCCGGGCCGGCAGAACCGCATCGGCGAGCCGACGATCGGCTCGGTGACCGGCCTCGCCGAGCAGCTCGCCCGGGAGCTGCGGGAGTGGGCGGACCGGCCGCTCACCTTCTTCGGGCACAGCATGGGCGCGGCCGTCGCCTTCGAGACGGTCCGCTGCTTCGAGCGCGACGGCGTACGGGGGCCGGACCGGCTGGTCGTCTCGGCCGGCCGCGCGCCCTCGCTGCCCCGGACGACCAGGGTCCACCAGCTGCCGGACGACGAACTGCTCGCCGAGATCTCCGCGCTCGGCGGCACGGACGACCGGATCTTCGCCGTGCCCGGCCTGCGCGAGCTGGTCCTGCCGAGCCTGCGGGCCGACTACATGGCCGTCGAGACCTACTGCAGCACCCCGGACGCGACCGTGTCGCTGCCGATCACCGCCCTGGCGGGGGAGTCCGACGCGCACGCCACCGTCGACCAGGTCGGCCAGTGGGAGCGGCACACCACCGGCCCCTTCGACCTGCGGGTCTTCCAGGGCGGGCACTTCTACCTGGCCGACCGGACCCACGACGTGGTGGAGGTGCTCACCGCGCACCTGCGCGGCTGAGCCGGCCCGGGGCACCCCGGGTGGCCGGGGCGGCGGCGCGGTCCGCACGCCGCCGCCTCCTTCGAACGGATGCGCCCGCCACCGGTGACCGGAGCGCGCCCGCTCGACTACTGTGCCTGCTTGACGGACCGTCAACAGACCACCAGGAGGCAGCGTGCGCCGGATCGCCGTCGTCGGAGCGGGCCAGGCCGGCCTCCAACTCGCGCTCGGGCTGGTGGCGGACGGGTACCGGGTGACGCTGGTCGCCGAGCGCACCCCGGAGCAGCTGCGCGGCGGCCGGGTGCTGTCCACCCAGGCGATGTTCGGCCCCGCCCTGCGGATCGAGGCGGCGGCCGGGCTGGACCTCTGGGCGGAGCGGGCACCGGCCGTCTCCTCGGTGGAGGCGGTGCTGGCGGCGCCCCCCGGCGTGCGGGCGCTGGAGTACACCATGACGCTGGACGAGCCCGCCCAGTCGGTGGACCAGCGGCTCAAGCTGGCCGGCTGGCTGGAACTGCTGGCCGAGCGCGGCGGCGTGGTCGAGTACCGCACGCTGGACCGCGGCGGGCTGCACGAGCTGGCCCGCCGGCACGAGCTGACCGTGGTCGCGGCCGGCCGCGGCGCCCTGTCCGGGATCTTCGAGCGCGACGCCGGCCGCTCGCCGTTCGACGGGCCGCAGCGGGCGCTGTCCTGCCTGTACGCGCACGGCGTCGGCTCGCCGGACCCGGCCGCCGGGCCGAGGGCCCGGATGAACGCCCTGCCCGGCCTAGGCGAGCTGTACCTGCAGCCGGCGCTCACCCTCTCCGGCCCCTGCGACATCCTGCTCTGGGAGGCGCTGCCCGGCGGACCGCTGGACGCGTTCGGCGACGCCCCGCCGCCGGACGTCCAACTGGCCCGGATCCGCGAGCTGTTGGCCGAGTACCTGCCCTGGGAGGTCGAGCTCTGGACGGAGGCCGAGCCGCCCGACGCCGGGGCCGGGCTGTTCGGCGCGGTCACCCCGGTGGTCCGGCGCGCGGTGGCGGAGCTCGGCTCGGGCGTGGACGCCGTCCACGTGCTG
>NZ_JBHUAL010000168.1:0-21822 GCF_042789775.1 Kitasatospora sp. NPDC056800
GGGCGGGGGGGGGGGGGGGCCCTCCCCCCGCCCCCCCCCCAAACCCGGGGGGGGGGGGGGTCGGCGGGGGGGCCGGGCCCCCCCCCCCCGCAGCGGGAGGGTGGGGCAGGTGGTCTCTGGTCCGTACGGCACGGGGCGGATCGATTCGCCTGCGCCGCACGGCGGTTGGTGAGCCCGTGGGCCGGACCGATTCCGAGCGGTCCGGCCCACGGGCGGCCTGGGTGGAGGTCAGTCCTCCAGGGCGGCGCGCGCGTCCACGAAGGCCGCGACGGCGCGCTCGACGTCCTCGGTGGAGTGCGCCGCGGACAGCTGCACCCGGATCCGGGCCTGGCCGTGCGGCACCACCGGGAAGGAGAAGCCGATCACGTACACGCCGCGCTCCAGCAGCAGCTCGGCGAGCCGGCCCGCCTTGGCCGCGTCGCCGATCATCACCGGGGCGATCGGGTGGTCGCCGGGCAGGATCTCGAACCCGGCCTCGGTCATCTTCGCCCGGAACAGCGCGGTGTTGGCCGCCAGCCGCTCGCGCAGCTCGGTGGACTTCTCGACCAGGTCGAGCACCTTGAGCGAGGCGGCCGCGATCACCGGGGCCAGCGAGTTGGAGAACAGGTACGGGCGGGAGCGCTGGCGCAGCAGGGCGACGATCTCCCGGCGGGCGGCGACGTAGCCGCCGGAGGCGCCGCCGAGCGCCTTGCCGAGGGTGCCGGTGATGATGTCCACGCGGTCCGTCACGCCGTGCAGCTCGGGGGTGCCGCGGCCGTTCGGGCCGACGAAGCCGACGGCGTGCGAGTCGTCCACCATGACCATGGCGTCGTAGCGGTCGGCCAGGTCGCAGATCTCGCGCAGCGGGGCGACGTAGCCGTCCATCGAGAACACGCCGTCGGTGACGATCAGGCGGCGGCGCGCGTCCTGGGTGTCCTGGAGCTGCTTCTCCAGGTCGGCCAGGTCGCGGTTGGCGTAGCGGTGGCGGCGGGCCTTGCTGAGCCGGATGCCGTCGATGATGCTGGCGTGGTTCAGCGCGTCGGAGATGACGGCGTCCCGGTCGTCCAGCAGGGTCTCGAAGACACCGCCGTTGGCGTCGAAGCAGGAGGAGTAGAGGATCGTGTCCTCCTGGCCGAGGAACGCCGAGAGGCGGTCCTCCAGCTCCTTGTGGACGTCCTGGGTGCCGCAGATGAAGCGGACCGAGGCCATCCCGTAGCCCCAGCGGTCCAGGGCGTCCTTGGCGGCGGAGAGCACCTCGGGGTGGTCGGCCAGGCCGAGGTAGTTGTTGGCGCAGAAGTTCAGCACCTCGCCGGGCAGGCCGCCGGCGGTCACGGTGACGGCGGCGCTCTGCGGGGTGCCGATCACCCGCTCGGGCTTGAACAGCCCGGCCTCGCGGATCTCGTCCAGGGTGGCGGCGACGTCGGCACGCACGTTGTCGAACACTGCGGTCTCCTCAATCAGTTCGGCGGGGCGGTTCGGCGGGTTCGGCGGGTTCGGCGGGGGGCTTCGGCGGGGCTGAGCCGGGCTCAGGCGGTCCAGTCGAGGATGATCTTGCCGCAGTTGCCGCTCGCGGCGTCGTCGAAGGCGGTCTCGAAGTCGGTGGCGGCGTAGCGGCCGGTGATCACCGGAGCGAGGTCCAGGCCGCCCTCCAGCAGCACGGACATCGCGTACCAGGTCTCGAACATCTCCCGGCCGTAGATGCCCTTGATGGTGATCATCGAGGTGACGATCGAGGCCCAGTCCACCGGGAACTGCTCGGCGGGCAGGCCGAGCATGGCGATCTTCCCGCCGTGGGTCATGTTGGCGATCATCGACTGCATCGCCTCGGGGCGGCCGGACATCTCCAGGCCGACGTCGAAGCCCTCGCGCAGGCCGAGCTTCTGCTGGCCCTCCTCGATGGTGTGCTGCGAGACGTCCAGCGCCAGCGTCACGCCGACCTTGCGGGCCAGGTCGAGGCGGTACGGGGAGACGTCGGTGATCATCACGTTGCGGGCGCCGGCGTGCTTGGCGACGGCGGCGGCCATGATGCCGATCGGGCCGGCGCCGGTGACCAGCACGTCCTCGCCGACCAGCGGGAAGGACAGCGCGGTGTGCACGGCGTTGCCGAACGGGTCGAAGATCGCGGCCACGTCCAGGTCGACCGGCACCCGGTGCACCCAGACGTTGGAGGCGGGCAGCGCCACGTACTCGGCGAACGCGCCGTCCCGGTTCACGCCCAGGCCGACGGTGTTGCGGCACAGGTGGCGGCGGCCTGCCTGGCAGTTGCGGCACTTGCCGCAGACCAGGTGGCCCTCGCCGCTGACCAGGTCGCCGACCGCGATGTCCGTGACCCCGGCACCCAGCTCGGCGACCTCGCCGACGAACTCGTGGCCGAGCACCAGCGGGGTCCTGATGGTCTGCTGCGCCCAGCCGTCCCACTTGCGGATGTGCAGGTCGGTGCCGCAGATGCCGGTCCGCAGCACCTTGATCAGCACCTCGCCGGGGCCGATCTCGGGCATGGGGACGTCCATCAGCCAGAGCCCGGGCTCGGCCTGCTGCTTGACGAGTGCCTTCACGGCGGCTCCTGACGTGCGGGTGGGACGGCCTGCGGGTACGGGGGCAGGCCGAGGAGGCCCGGTTCGGCCGCTCCTGGCGGACGCGCTCCGGGCAGGCAGAAATCTGCCTGGTCGGAGGGGGTGCGGTCCATCGAGGAATTCTTAAGGGCGGCCACAGCTGGGCTGAACGATCGTGCCCGAGCGGTGGTCGGCGGCGGGTGCGCGGGCGGGCGCGGCGTGCCGGTGCTCACCCGTCCGGCCGAGCGCGGGCCCGGCGGCTCCCGGCTGGCCGACCCGCCCCAGGCCGGTACTCGACCCTCGGAGTGGACGACCACCGGCCGCCAGCCGGGCGGGGCACTCGGCTGACGGTGCTCCCGTTCGGTCCAGTCGGCCGCCGACCCGCGCGCGGCGGTACGAGGCGGGTGCTTACGGTGACGACGTTCCCCCACGGCCCCGTGGAGCAGCGCTCCGGCCCGGCCGAGCCGCGCTCCGGGGCCCTTCGCCACGGGGCCGTCCGCCCCAGAGAGGCGCCTGCGCCGATGACCGACACCCGACGGCCGCGACCGTCCGTTCCCCGCTCCGTTCGCGTCCCCCGCCCCGTCCGGGCGGCCTCCGCCGTACGGGTGGCCTCCGCCGCCCTCGCGCTGACCGGCCTGCTCGCCGTCTCCGCCTGCTCCGGGGAGTCGAAGCCCGCGCGGCAGGCCGGTCCGGCGGTGACCGCCGAACCGGCCGCGCTCAGCCCGTCCGCCACGCCGGGCGGCAGCCCCTCCGGCGGGGTGGTGCCGCTCACCACGGCCGTCACGACCCAGCTGGACGACGCGATCAAGCAGGTGATGGGCCAGGTCGCCATCCCCGGGGTGATCGTCGACTACGCCACCCCCGACGGCAGTTACCAGCGCGCCTTCGGCGTCGCCGACAAGGACGCGGGGACCCCGATGACCCCCGACCTGTACATGCGGATCGGCAGCGTCACCAAGACCTTCACCACCACCGCCGTCCTGCGGCTGGTGGACCAGGGCAAGCTGGGCCTGGACGACCCGGTCTCCAAGTACGTACCGAACGTGCCCGGCGGCGACGGCATCACCCTGCGCCAGCTCGGCGACATGCGCAGCGGCCTGTTCAACTACACCCTGGACTCCGACTTCCAGCAGGCCTTCTTCAACGACCCGAGCCGCCCCTTCACCCCGGACCAGCTGCTCGCGTACGCGTTCAAGCACCCGGCCAACTTCCAGCCGGACGCCCAGTTCGAGTACTCCAACACCAACCTGATCGTGCTCGGCCTGGTCGTCGAGAAGGTCGGCGGGCAGCCGCTCCAGGACTTCCTGAACCAGCAGGTGTTCACCCCGGCCGGGCTCACCAAGACCAGCCTGCCGACCGACGCCGCCTTCCCCGACCCGCACGCCCACGGCTACACCAACCAGACGCTCACCGGCGCGGTCGAGGACGCCACCACCTGGAACCCGTCCTGGGGCTGGGCGGCCGGCGCCGCCATCTCCACCATCGCCGACTTCCGGACCTGGTCGAAGGTGCTGGCCACCGGCGAACCGCTGCTCAAGCCCGCCACCCAGGCGGAGCGGCTGAAGACCAAGGCCACCGGACCGACCCCCGACCTCGGCTACGGCTTCGGGGTGTTCACCACCCACGGGTGGATCGGCCACAACGGCTCACTGCCCGGGTACGAGAGCGTGGTGCTCTACCTGCCGCAGGCGCAGGCCAGCCTGTCCATCATGCTCAACACCGACATCCTGCACGACGGTTCGGAGCCCTCGACGTTCGTGGCGCGGGCGATCACCCAGATCGTCTCGCCGAACAACGTCTACACGCTGCCCACCCCGCCCGCCTCGGGCTCGGCCTCGGCCTCTGCCTCCGCCTCCGCCTCCGCGTCTCCCACGGCCTCCCCCACCGCTTCGCCCTCGGTTTCCCCCACGGCCTCCCCGACCGCCTCCCCCACGGCCTCGCCGTCCCCGACGGCCTCGCCCACCGCGGGCGCCACCGCCACGCTGCACATCTCCTGACCCACCCGCTCGGACCGTACGGGAGGCCCGACCCAGCTCACCGGGTCGGGCCTCCGTCACGTCCTCGGATCCCCGGTCCTCAGATCCCCAGCACCCTGCCGAGGTCGTACGAGACCGGCTCCTCCAGCTGCGCGTAGGTGCAGCTCTCCGGCGTGCGGTCCGGGCGCCAGCGGCGGAACTGCGCGGTGTGCCGGAACCGGGTGCCCTCCATGTGGTCGTATGCGACCTCGACCACCCGCTCGGGGCGCAGCGCGATCCAGGAGAGGTCCTTGCCGCCGGTCCAGCGGCTGACCGCGCCGGGCAGCCGGCCCTCGGCGTGCGCGGCCTCGTCCGCCCAGCCGCCCCACGGGTGCCGGGACAGGTCGTCCATCCGCAACGGGGCCAGTTCCTCGGCGAGTTCGCGGCGGCGGGCCATCGGGAAGGCGGCGCAGACGCCGACGTGCTGCAGCCGGCCGCCGCCGTCGAAGATGCCGAGCAGCAGCGAGCCGACCACCGGGCCGCTCTTGTGCTCGCGGTAGCCGGCCACCACGCAGTCGGCGGTGCGCTCGTGCTTGATCTTGTACATGCTCCGCTCCCCCGGCCGGTACGGCTGGTCCAGCGGCTTGGCGACCACCCCGTCCAGCCCGGCGCCCTCGAACTCGGCGAACCAGGTCCGGGCGAGGTCGAGGTCGGTGGCGGCGGGGGCGGTGAACACCGGGTCGGCGGCGTCGGCGAGCGCGGCCTCCAGGGCCGGGCGGCGCACCGACAGCGGCTCGTCCACCAGCGAGTCGTCACCGAGGGCGAGCAGGTCGAAGGCGACGAAGGAGGCCGGGGTCCGCTCGGCGAGCAGCTTCACCCGGCTCGCGGCCGGGTGGATGCGCTCCAGCAGCTCCTCGAAGCGCAGCCGGCCGTCCCGGGCGATCACCACCTCGCCGTCCAGCACGCAGCGCGGCGGCAGCTCCCGCCGGAACGCCTCGACCAGCTCGGGGAAGTACCTGGTCAGCGGCTTGCCGGTACGGCTGCCGAGCTCCACCTCGTCGCCGTCGCGGAACACGATCGAACGGAAGCCGTCCCACTTGGCCTCGTACTGCATCCCGGGCGGGATCTTGGCCACCGACTTGGCGAGCATCGGCGCCACCGGTGGCATCACGGGCAGGTCCATGCGAACGATCCTCGCCCGCTTCGCCCCGGGGCGCGCGCCGGGCGCCCGGCCCTTAGCGTGAAGGGCATGGGCTCAGCCGTGGAACTGGAAGTCGCCGGGCGCACCGTCCGGCTGTCGAACCCGGACAAGGTGTACTACCCCGAGCGCGGCTTCACCAAGCTGGACGTCGCGCAGTACTACCTGGCCGTCGCCGACGGGGTGCTGCGCGGGCTGCGCGACCGGCCGACCACCCTGCAGCGCTTCCCCGACGGGGTGGACGGCGAGTTCTTCTACCAGAAGCGCGCGCCCAAGGGCCTGCCGGAGTGGCTGCCCACCGCCCGGATCGAGTTCCCCAGCGGCCGCTCCGCCGACGAGATCTGCCCCACCGAGCCGGCCGCCGTCCTGTGGGCCGCCAACCTGGGCTGCCTCACCTTCCACCCCTGGCCGGTGCGGCGCTCCGACACCGGCCACGTCGACGAACTGCGCATCGACCTCGACCCGCAGCCCGGCACCGACTTCCACGACGCCGTCCGCGCCGCCCACGAACTGCGCGCCCTACTGGAGGAGTACGGGCTGCGCGGCTGGCCCAAGTCCTCCGGCGGACGCGGCCTGCACGTGTACGTGCCGCTGGTGCCCGAGTGGACCTTCACCGACGGGCGGCACGCGGTGATCGCCCTCGGCCGGGTCCTGGAACAGCGGATGCCCGGGAAGGTCACCACCGCCTGGTGGAAGGAGGAGCGCGGCGAACGGATCTTCGTCGACTACAACCAGATGGCCCGCGACCGCACCATCGCCTCCGCCTACTCCCTGCGCGCCCGCCCCCGCGCCACCGCCTCCGCCCCGCTGCGCTGGGAGGAGCTGGACGACGCCGCCCCCGAGGACTTCGACCTGCGCACCGTCCCCGCCCGCTTCGCCGAACTCGGCGACCTCAACGCCGGGATGGACGGCCAGGCCTTCCGCCTGGAGCCCCTGCTGGAGCTGTACGACAAGCAGCTCCACGACGAGGGCCTCGGCGAACTCCCCTACCCGCCCGACCACCCCAAGGCCGCCGGCGAACCCACCCGGGTGCAACCGAGCCGGGCCAAGAAGAAGTAGGACGCTCCGTCCGCTCCCGAGGCTCAGCCCCGCGCACCCACCGGCGCCAGCTCGGCGACGATGCGGACGGCCTCGGCGATCTGCCCGTCCGTCAGGTCGCCCCGGGCGGTGAGGCGCAGGCGGGAGATGCCGTCCGGGACGGACGGCGGGCGGAAGCAGCCGACGGCGAGGCCCGCGCGGCGGCAGTCGGCGGCCCAGGCGACGGCGGCCTCCGGGCCCGGGGCGCGGACGGAGACCACCGCGGCCTGCGGCTCGCAGGCGTGCAGCCCGGCGGCGGTGAGCTGCCGGGCCAGGGTGCGGGCGACCTCGCGGGCGCGTTCGGCGCGGGCCGGCTCGGCGCGCAGCAGGCGCAGCGCGGCGAGGGCGGCTCCGGCGGCGGCCGGGGCGAGGCCGGTGTCGAAGATGAAGGTGCGGGCGGTCTCGGTGAGGTGCCGGATCACCCGGCGCGGGCCGAGGACGACGCCGCCCTGCGAGCCGAGCGACTTGGACAGGGTGGCGGTGGCCACCGTGTCCGGCTGCCCGGCCAGCCCGGCCGCGGCGAGCGCCCCGGTGCCGCCGGGGCCGAGCACGCCCAGCCCGTGCGCGTCGTCCACCAGCAGCGCGGCGCCGTGCGCGCGGACGGCCTGCGACAGCGCGGGCAGCGGGGCCGCGTCGCCGTCCACCGAGAACACCGAGTCGGTGACCACCAGCGCCCGCCGCCGCGCCCGCCCGGCGAGCACCTCGGCCACGGCCGCCGGGTCGCTGTGCGGGGCCCGGTGGACGTCGGCGCGGGAGAGCCGGCAGCCGTCGATGAGGGAGGCGTGGTTGTAGGCGTCGGAGACGATCAGGGTGTCCGGGTCGGTGAGCGCGGTCAGCGCCGCGAGGTTGGCCGTGTACCCGGAGGAGAACACCAGCGCGGCCTCCACCCCGCAGAACTCGGCCAGCTCCTCCTCCAGTTCGCTGTGCAGCGCCGTCGTCCCGGTCACCAGCCGCGACCCCGTCGAGCCCCCGCCCCACCGCAGCGCCGCGTCCGCCGCCGCCCGGGCGACCACCGGATGCCTGGTCAGCCCCAGGTAGTCGTTCCCCGCGAGGTCCAGCACCGCGTCGTCCGCCCCCCGACTGCGCAACGTCCGCGTCAGCCCCGCCTCCGCCCGCATCGCGGCCGTCTCGTCGAGCCAGTCGAAGACGTGCGCGGGGGCGGGAGCGGCGAGGACGGAGGGGCGCGGCTCGGCCGCGAGCGGATGGTTCATGCCCGGCACTCTGGCATGCCACCGCGCGTCGGGCAATGTGCGGATCGGCACATATCGACGGGCCACTCCTGTCGTGATTCACCAGTTGTTAACCACATATCAATATCCAATTCATCGAATTCCTCGCCGCATAAATAGTAAGATCCATGCCGATCTTTACCTGGGGGGTATGGAAAAATGACCGACCTCGAATTCGAGCGCCGCATGAATCCGTGGCTCTTCGACGACAAGGGCAATCTGACCGAAGCCGCGAAGAAGCAGTTCCCGGACCTCGCCGGGGCCAACGCCGCCCCGGTCTCACTGGCCCCGGCGGGCGGCGGCAAGACCATCGCCGTGAACGCCGGCGCGCTCCAGCAGGCCGCGCAGAACGCCTTCGCCCTGCGGGACTCCGTCAAGACGGAGTGCGACCAGCCCGGCGAGCACGTCAACGCCGCCGCCGCGTCGCTCAAGGGCTGGAACCTCGGCGGCACGCTCACCGGCACCTGGGGCACCTGGAGCAACCAGTCCGCGAGCCTCCAGACCACCGTCGGCGAGGTCGGGACCAACCTGCAGACCACGGCCCGGAGTTACAGCAGGACCGACTCCGACATCCAGGCCAACTTCAACCAGACGCACGGCGCCACCAGCTAGTCACAGCACACACGGGGGAAGCAGCACCACCATGGTGACGTACAGTCAGCTCAATCAGGTCGACCTCGGCAGCCTCGCCTCCGCGGCGGGCGACTTCGAGAGCCTCGTCCGCAAGTGGGACCTCACCCAGCGGATGCAGAACGAGGTCATCGGCACCATCCAGCAGTCCGGCTGGCACGGCGACGCCGCCGGACTCGCCAACGCCAAACTCACCTGGGCCCGCGACCAGATCCACGCCGCCTTCGAAGAGGCCTCGGCCCTGGCGAAGACACTGCGCGACGCCCACACCGAGATCACGGCCGCGAAGAACGACCTCACCGCCGCGGTCCGGAACGCCACGGACGCCGGCCTCACCGTCGACGGCGAGGGCGCGGTCCACTGGCCGCCGCCCACCAACCAGGCGGACAAGAAGGACGCCGAGTACGCCAAGAGCTGGAAGGCCAAGGCCGAGACCGCCGCCAAGGCCATCGGCGACGCGATCGACCGCGCCACCGAGGCCGACCTCGACGCCTCCAGGGCCCTGGGCGACGACACCGGCAGCGACGGCACCGCGTTCAACGCCAACCCCGTCGGCGGCATCCCGGAGGAGGAGGCCAAGGCGGCCACCTACATCCTCAGCCTGGGCGACCAGGCCTCCGACGCCCAGCTCAAGCACCTCCAGGACATCCTGGACCACCACAAGAACGACCCGCGGTTCGCCACCTCCTTCTACGGCAACCAGGACCCGGCGACCTTCATGGCCAAGTACGGCGCGATGGCGCAGAGCGGCGACTACGCCAACAGCTCGGCCCGCACCGCGGCGATCAAGGGCATCCAGCAGGACCTGGGCCTCACCCTGGCCACCGCGACCGACACCAAACAGCCGCTGCACGTCTCGGACGAGTGGGAGAAGAGGTTCCGCGCCGCCGGGGCGAAGCAGATCCCGGTGCCGCCCGGCGCCGACCCGGCGCACAGTCCGTACGGCTACCAGATCATGGCCAACCTGCTGCGGACCGGGTCGTACGACGCGCACTTCCTCACGCCGGTCGCCCAGCACATCACCCAGCTCACCCAGGAGAACCCGATGCGCTGGGACGCGGCCACCAAGGCCGCGTACCCGTTCACCGAGCTCAAGTTCATCGGTGTGCCGGACAAGGACGGCAACATCCGGGGCATCAACCCGATGTCCGCCGTCCTGGAGGGGCTCGGCCACAGCCCCGAGGCCGCCACCAGGTTCTTCCACGACGCCCCGACCACCTACAACCCGGACGGCACCGTCAAGAGCACCGGCGGCAAGAACACCTACCTCGACATACTCACCGACACCGGCCCGCGGTCCGTCCTCATCGACCAGCAGTACCCACCCCGGCCCAACCCCGGCACGGCCGACCCGTTCGACGTCACCGCCCTGGGCCACGCCCTGGAGGCGGCCACCACGGGCAAGGCGTACGACGACGACGGAAAGTTCCCCCCGCACACCGCCGCGATGAACGACATCATGAAGAGCGTGGTGGACAGGTTCGGCAGCAAGGACGGCCCGGACCTGCTCAAGGGCGGCCTGTTCGCAAACCTCAACGGCAGCCTCGGGAACATGACCGCCAACTACATCGGCGACGTCCAGAACGCGCTGGAGGGAGCGGGCGCCGGCTCGAACCTCCTCGGCCAGCCCGCGGTCGCGCGCCTGCTCGGTACGCTCGGCCAGGATCCGGACGCCTATGCCTCGATAGCGACCGCGCAGCAGGCGTACACCACGGCCCAGCTCCAGGACGTACTGGCCCACCCCGAGTTGCACAAGGACCTGGGCATGGCGGTCGAGAACGTCGCCAACCCGGCCGGGAAGGTCAACGGTCTGATCACCAGCGCCATGATCGAAGCCATCTACGACAAGCACACCGCCAGCGACGCCGAGTTCAACGCCGCCATCGACACCAAGCGGGAGATCGCCGGCCAGGTCTGGTCGTTCGCCGGCGACGCGATCAAGGGCGGAGCGCCCCTGATCGGCGAGGGCATCGACACCGCGGTCAACCAGATCATGGACAGCGTCGCCGACAGCTACAAGGTGGACACCCACAACGACGCCAGCGACGAGGCCGCCACCGCGAGGACGGAAGCCGAGCGCAAGTCGCACCAGGCGATCCTCAACGCCATCCACGACGCCGGGCGCAACACCGGCGCCGACCCGAACTACATCAACGACGTGGCCCGCCGAGCCGCCCAGGAGGAGGACACCGGCTACAACAGCGGCCGGAGCCTGTACCACGATGCGACCCACAAGAACTGACCCCGCGTCCCACCACCTGCCACGAGAGCGCTGAGACATGGTTGACGTCGCCCACATCATCCCGCCGTCCCCGGACGACCCGCCCCGGCGCCGATCCCGGGTCCGGCCCTGGCACGCCGCCGTCGCCCTCGCGGTGGCCGCCGCGGTGGGGGGCGGGCTGTGGGCGTGGAAACCCTGGCAGTCGGTGGAGTTGCCACAGAGCGCGTGCTGGGGGGTCCTGGACGCGAACGACCTGAAGCCGCTGACGGGCCCGGACGGGAAGGCCACCGAGCCCAGGCCGGCCCGCGAGATCGCCACCCCCATGAAGCCCGCCTCGGGGAGCCGCGACTCCCGTTGCCGCGTCATGTGGCCGGGCGCGACCTTCCTGCTCGACGCGGAGGTACGTCCGGCGCGCGACCGGATCGACGCCGACCGGAGGAACGATGCCAGTGGTGGATCGGTCGCCCCGCTCGACTTCGGCCCCGGCACGACCGGGTGGGCCACGACCAGCGACGTCGTCCCCGGGAACACGTCGGTCCGGCTCTACGTACCGTGCGACTTCGACTCCCCGAGGGACGACAGCGACCAGCCCCCGCCTCAGTACTTCGGCGTGCTGATCTCCGGGGACGTCGTCGACGGCGCCTCCCTCCGCAAGGCCCATCAGGCGTACGCGGACATCGCCCTCAAGATCGGCAGGGCGGCAGCGACCGCGTACGAGTGCCGGAACACCGTGACGCTGGCCGCTACCGCCCCCCGCGTCCCGTCCTGACCCGGCCGCCGGGGCGATCGGTCAGAGCGGCAGGCTCTGCCAGGGGCCGAAGGTGGTGGGGGTGGTGGCCGTGCGGAGGTACACCCGGCCGTCGGTGCCGATGGCGAAGAGGTGGAGGACGCCGGTGCCGTCGGTGAGGGCGGCCGGGTGGTCGAGGACGGTGCCGCCGAGGTCCTGCCAGGGGCCGTAGCCGCTGTCGGGGGCGGTCTGGGCGGTGGTGCTGACGCCGCCGGCGGCGTTGCGTTCGAACAGGACGACGCGGCCGGCGAGGGTGGCCGCGGCCGGTTCGCCGACGCCGCCGTGGCCGCCGAGGGGGGCCGGGGTCCGGCTCCACGGTCCGCCGGGCCGGGTCTGGTAGCTGACCAGCACCGCGCCGGTGCCGACCTCGCGGTAGGCGAGTTCGATGCGGCCGTCCTGGTCGAGGGCGGCCTTGGGCGGGCTGGCCGGGCGGGCGTCCGGGATCGGGTCGGGGCCGGTGATGGCGCCGTTCGGGGTGCTCTGGTGCCAGCCGAGGACGGCGGTGCGGGTGGCGGCGAACACCTCGATCGCCCCGGCACCGTTGCGGATCGCGGTGACCGGGTCCTGGAGGTCGGTGCCGCCGAAGTCCGTCCAGGTGCCCGTCCAGACCCCGCCCGGGGTGGTCTGCCGGATGCCGCTGAGGCCGCCGCCGCCGTTCTTGACGAAGAGTTCCAGCCGCCCGTCCAGGGAGTTGGCGACGGCGGGTACGCCGACCTGGTCCTCGTTGCCGAGTCCGGTGTTGGGGTTGCCGTGGTCGGCCCAGCTGTCCCACCAGCGGCCGTTGGGCACGGCCTGCGGCAGGGAGAGGAGGTGGTGGTCGGTGAGGCGGCGGGCGAAGACCTCCAGCCGGCCGTCGGCGTTGGTGCCGACGGCGATGCCGGGCGCGATCCGCCCGCCGGGGTCGGCCATCCGGAGCGGGCCGCCCCAGCTGCCGTCGGCCTGGCGCCAGTAGGTGTGGAGGGCGCCGGCCCGGACGACGAAGACCTGCGGGCGGCCGTCCTGGTTGAGCCCGGCCCAGGAGGTGCCGCGCGACCAGCGGTAGTACATCCGGGAGAACCAGAGGGCGGAGTAGTTCCCGTCGGAGTGGTCGTGGCCGGCGTACTCGGAGAAGTGGACGCCCTTGGCGCCGGCCGTCGCCGGGTCGAGGTTCACCGGGGCGTCGCCGATGTTGTAGTCCCGGTAGTTCACCTGGATCAGGTTGCCGCCGTAGAGGCCGGCGGCCTGGCCGGCGAACTTCGCGGCGGCGACGTGGTCGGAGTGGTCGCCGGAGTAGCGGCGGTCCGGGAGTTCGTCCTGGGCCCGGAGCACGGTCGGCCGGTAGGTCGCCATCAGCTGGCGCAGTACCTCGACGACGTCGGCGGCCGTGTAGGTGGACGGCCCGGACAGTGGGCTGTCCTTCGGGACGACGGTGGTGTCGGTTCCGCCGTTCAGCACGCCGCCGAGCCGGGCGTCGTGCAGGTTGAGGAAGATCAGGTGCACCGGCCGGCCCTTGAGGACGTACCGTTCGACCTGCTTGCCGGCGACCGTCCAGGCCTCGGCCGTCCAGTGCCCGACCTCGTCGGTGGCCGGGTCGGTGTCGCCGACCCCGGTCATCCGGGAGTAGGCGTTGACGGCGCCCATCTGCCGGTTCCAGGTGCGCAGCGGTTCGCCGGCGGTGTCCCAGCAGACGGTGGCGCAGGGGTCGCCGGTCGCGTTCCCCGCGGTGACGAAGACGGTGACGGACGGCGTGCCGTCGGCGAGGGCGTTGGAGAGGTCCGGGTTCATGAAGAGGATGTCGTCGTCCTCGTGCGCGACGATCTGCATGAACAGCGGTCCGGAGCCGGTGGCCGCGGCTCCGGGTACGGGTACGGCTCCGGGTTCGGCCGCGGCCGCGCGGGTCGCCGTCGCCTTGGTCAGGACGGGTGCGGCGAGGGCGGTGAGCGCGACGGAGGCGAGGAGTTGTCGTCGTCCGATTGCCATGGGATCCCCCAATTCGAGATCGGGACGTGAGCATGCCAGAAGGAGGTTAACCCATCCCCGGGTCCACAATGCCGCGCTCCGCATTCCGTGAACGTGTCGTACTGGAAAGACAGTTGACGCACGCTCAAACGTCTTCACCCACTTCCTTCCCGGTATCCTCGTTTCCGGACGAACCCGTTCCCCGTCGAGCCGCGCACCCCGGCCGACCACGGCGTTTCCCCCGTTCCCGCCGGTTTCCCTCCGCTTTCCCGCCGGTCCGCCGCACGGTTTCCCGCCGGCTTCCCACCGGCTTCCCACCGGTTTCCCCCTGGTCCACCGCGCGCTTTACCGCCGGTCCGCCGCGACGCCCCGGAGCGGGACGGACGCCCCGCCGCCGTCCCGTACCGCGTGATCGACGTCCGCGGAACCCCCTCCGGCCCTCCCCTCGCGGCACCGGGCTTTGCCCGGGGTGGCGGCGAGCAGGCAAGATAGCCGGGTGACCCTCCTTGATCTGATGCCGAAGCCCGCCACCCCCGACGCGCTGTACGAGACGTTCGCAGCCTGGTCGGAGGAGCGCGGGATCACGCTGTACCCGGCACAGGAGGAGGCGCTGATCGAGCTGGTGTCGGGGAACAACGTGATCCTCGCGACGCCGACCGGGTCGGGCAAGAGCCTGGTGGCGGCGGGGGCGCACTTCGCCGCGCTGGCGGAGGGGAAGCGGACCTTCTACACCGCGCCGATCAAGGCGCTGGTCTCGGAGAAGTTCTTCGACCTGGTGAAGATGTTCGGCACCGAACAGGTCGGCATGATGACCGGCGACGCGAGCGTGAACCCGACCGCGCCGATCATCTGCTGCACCGCCGAGGTGCTCGCCCAGATCGCGCTGCGCGACGGCACCCGGGCGGACATCGGCCAGGTGGTCATGGACGAGTTCCACTTCTACGCGGAGCCGGACCGCGGCTGGGCCTGGCAGATCCCGCTGCTGGAGCTGCCGCAGGCGCAGTTCCTGCTGATGTCCGCGACGCTCGGCGACGTCCGCCGCTTCGAGGAGGACCTGACCCGCCGCACCGGCCGGCCGACCACGGTGGTGCGCAACGCGACCCGCCCGGTGCCGCTGTTCTACGAGTACCGCCGCACCTCGATGCACGAGACCCTGGAGGAGCTGCTGCAGACCGGCCAGGCGCCGGTCTACGTCGTGCACTTCACCCAGAAGGAGGCGGTGGACCGGGCCCAGTCGCTGATGAGCATCAACATGTGCTCGAAGGCGGAGAAGGAGGCCATCGCCGACCTGATCGGCGGTTTCCGCTTCACCACCAAGTTCGGCCGCAACCTGTCCCGTTACGTGCGCCACGGCATCGGCGTGCACCACGCGGGCATGCTGCCGAAGTACCGCCGGCTGGTCGAACGCCTCGCCCAGGCGGGCCTGTTGAAGGTCATCTGCGGCACCGACACGCTCGGTGTCGGCGTCAATGTGCCGATCCGCACGGTGCTGTTCACCGCCCTGTCCAAGTACGACGGACAGCGCGTGCGCATCCTGCGCGCCCGCGAGTTCCACCAGATCGCCGGCCGGGCCGGCCGGGCCGGCTTCGACACCGTCGGCCAGGTGGTGGCCCAGGCGCCGGAGCACGTGATCGAGAACGACAAGGCGATCGCCAAGGCCGGGGACGACCCGAAGAAGAAGCGCAAGGTCGTCCGGAAGAAGGCCCCGGAGGGCTTCGTCGGCTGGACCGAGGAGACCTTCGACAAGCTGATCGGCGCCGACCCTGAGCCGCTGGTCTCCCGGTTCAAGGTGAGCCACGCCATGCTGCTGTCGGTGATCGGCCGCCCGGGCAACGCCTTCGAGGCGATGCGCAAGCTGCTCACCGACAACCACGAGGACCGGGCCGCGCAGCGCCGGCACATCCGCACCGCGATCGCCATCTACCGCTCGCTGCTGGAGGGCGGCGTGGTGGAGCGGCTGCCGGAGCCGGACGCCGAGGGCCGGATCGTCCGCCTCACCCTGGACCTCCAGGAGAACTTCGCGCTCAACCAGCCGCTGTCCACCTTCGCGCTGGCCTCCTTCGAACTGCTCGACCCGACCTCGCCCTCGTACGCGATGGACGTCGTCTCCATCGTCGAGGCGACCCTGGACGACCCGCGCCAGATCCTCGCCGCGCAGCAGAACAAGGCCCGCGGCGAGGCCGTCGGCGAGATGAAGCGCGACGGCATCGAGTACGAGGAGCGGATGGAGCGGCTCCAGGAGATCACCTACCCGAAGCCGCTGGAGGAGCTCCTCACCCACGCCTACGAGGTGTACCGCCGGGCGCACCCGTGGATCGGCGACCACCAGCTGCAGCCGAAGTCGGTGGTCCGCGACCTGTACGAGCGGGCGATGACCTTCTCGGACTACGTCGGCTTCTACGAGCTGGCCCGCACCGAGGGCATCGTGCTGCGCTACCTGGCCGGCGCGTACAAGGCGCTGGAGCAGACCGTCCCCGAGGACGTGAAGACCGACGACCTCAAGGACGTCATCGCCTGGCTCGGCGAGCTGGTCCGCCAGGTCGACTCCAGCCTGCTGGACGAGTGGGAGCAGCTGGCCAACCCGACCGAGCCGCAGGCCGCCGAGGTGCGGCTGGACGACAAGCCGGCGCCGGTCACCGCCAACGCCCGCGCCTTCCGCGTCCTGGTGCGCAACGAGATGTTCCGCCGGGTCGAGCTGTGCGCGCTGGAGCACTACGAGGAGCTCGCCGACCTGGACGGCGAGTACGGCTGGGACGCGGACCGCTGGGCGGACGCCATGGACGGGTACTGGGAGGAGTACGACGACCTCGGCACCGGCCCGGACGCGCGCGGCCCGAAGATGCTGCTCATCGAGGAGGAGGACTCCTCCTGGCGGGTCCGGCAGATCTTCGACGACCCGGAGGGCGACCACGACTGGGGCATCAGCGCCGAGGTCGACCTGTACGGCTCGGACGAGGAGGGCCGCGCGGTGCTGCGGGTGACCTCGGTGGACCGGCTCGGCGGCTGAGTCGGCGACGGGGCCCGACCCGGCTGTACGTCGACGCCCCCGGAAGCTTCGGCTTCCGGGGGCGTCGTCACGTCAGAACGGGCCGCTGTCGCAGCCGGGGAGCGCCGTCACATCCAGGCGAACGGCGAGCCCGCCGCGTAGGAGAGCGCCCGGGTGGCCTCGTCCAGGGTCTGCTCGGTGCTGGGCGCCGCGCCGGTGGCCGGCTGGCCGGGCGTGGTCGGCGCCCCGGTGCCGCTCGGGGCGGAGCCCGCCGGGCGGCCGTCGCCGGGCCGCGAGCTGGTGACCGTCACGTAGTGCCCGACCGCCTCGACCCGCGGGTCGCCGCCCTGCTTGGCGCCCGGGGCCTGGACGGGGCCGGTGGTGGTGTCGGCGAGCATGAAGGCGACCGCCCCGGGCTTGGTCCGCAGGGCGTCGGCGGCCCTGGCGGCGGAGGGCTGGTCGGGGAAGCGCAGCAGGGTGACGCTGCTGAGCACCGGGTGGTCCTGGCCGCTGAAGCTGACGGTCAGGTAGCCCTGGCAGCCGGTGTCCTTCAGCGGGTCCTGGCCGCGGTCCTGGAGCACCTCGACGCAGTTCTCGCCCTGCCGGACGCCGTTGCGCCGCGCCTTGAAGGCGCCGACCTCGACCGGCCGCTGGGCGGGGAAGAGATTGTCGACGTTGAGGGCCTCGGGGTCGGTGCGCGGCGGCGGCGCGCCCACCACGCGCGGCGTCGCGGACGAGTCCTTGGTGGACGGGCCGAGCCCGGGTATGTAGTCGCCGGGCATCGGGCGGGTGATGAGCCATCCGCCGGCCGCGACCACTCCGACGACGACGATCCAGCCGGCCGCTCGACGGCCCGTCAGCCGACGGCCCCGCCTGAGGTCCGTCCCCCCGTCGGTGTCGGCGCCCCCGCCGGTCCGCTGCCCTGCCCGGTCGTCCCGGCCTTCTCCCGGAGTCGGGGTGTGCTCCCCCTGCGTGGTCATGGCGCAGATTCTAAGCACCCCCGGCGTGGCGTGGATCACGGGGTCGGGGGTTGTGGATCATCGTCCGCCGGAGCCCGCCACCGGCCCGCCGCCGGTCGGCCGCCGGTCGGCCGCCGACCGGCCGCCGGTCGGCCGCCGACCGGCCGGCACCCCGCTCGCCATCCCGATCGCTACCGGCCGGTAACCGGAGGTCCGGCCCCGCGTCAAGCTCGTGACCAGCGGCGGAGCCGTGACCTTCGACACTGTGGCAATCGGCACATCCTCACACCGATCTTCTGGCGGGTTTGCTCTGGCGCCGCTCGATCGCCACCAGGCAGGATCGCCCCATGGATCTGCTCGATACCCTCACCGCCAAGGGCCTGCGCGGCGAAGTCCCGACCCGCGAGGAGGCCCTGGCCGTCCTCGCCACCACCGACGACGAGCTGCTCGACGTGGTCGCCGCCGCCGGCAAGGTGCGCCGCCGCTGGTTCGGCCGCCGGGTCAAGCTCAACTACCTGGTGAACCTGAAGAGCGGGCTCTGCCCGGAGGACTGCTCGTACTGCTCGCAGCGGCTCGGGTCCAAGGCCGAGATCCTCAAGTACACCTGGCTCAAGCCGGACCAGGCCGCCGACGCCGCCCGCGCCGGGGTGGCCGGCGGCGCCAAGCGGGTCTGCCTGGTCGCCAGCGGCCGCGGCCCGACGGACCGCGACATCGACCGGGTCACCGACACCATGGCCGCCATCAAGGACGCCGACCCCGAGGTCGAGATCTGCGTCTGCCTCGGCCTGCTCTCCGACAACCAGGCGGAGCGGCTCAAGGCGGCCGGTGCCGACGCCTACAACCACAACCTCAACACCTCCGAGAGCACCTACGGGACCATCACCAAGACCCACACCTACGCGGACCGGGTCGACACGGTGCAGAAGGCGCACGGCGCCGGGCTGTCCGCCTGCTCCGGCCTGATCGCCGGCATGGGCGAGAGCGACGAGGACCTGGTCGACGTCGTCTTCGCGCTGCGCGAGCTGGGCTCGGACTCCGTCCCCGTCAACTTCCTGATCCCGTTCGAGGGCACCCCGCTCGCCAAGGAGTGGAACCTCACCCCGCAGCGCTGCCTGCGCATCCTGGCGATGGTCCGCTTCGTCAACCCGGACACCGAGGTACGGATCGCGGGCGGGCGCGAGGTGCACCTGCGCTCGATGCAGCCGCTCGGCCTGCACATCGCCAACTCCATCTTCCTCGGCGACTACCTGACCAGCGAGGGCCAGGCCGGGCAGACCGACCTCGACATGATCAAGGACGCCGGCTTCGAGGTCGAGGGCGCCGGCGAGGCCACCCTGCCGCGCCACCGCGCGGACGTCGCCGAGGCCGCCCAGGCCGGCCACGCCTCCGGCGGCTGCGGCAGCGCGGCCTCCGCGTGCGGCAGCGGCGGCGGCTGCGGGCCGTGCGGCGGGCACGCCCACGCCCCGTCCGCACCGGCCGGGGAGGCGTCCGAGGCATCGGACGACGAGCTCCGCGGCGACCTGGTGAAGGTCCGCCGCCGCGGCGCCGGCACCGAACTCGCACCCAACGCCTGACAGTTCCGACCCCTCCGGAGAACGCACCATGCTCCAGCCGTCCGCATCCGCGACCGACCTGCTCGCCCTCGACCGCGCCCACGTCTGGCACCCGTACGGGCCGATGCCCGGGACCGTCACCCCGTACGTGGTCGAGTCCGCCTCCGGGGTGCGGCTGCGCCTGGCCGAACCGGTCGCGGGCGGGCGGCGCGAGCTGGTCGACGGGATGTCGTCCTGGTGGGCGGCGATCCACGGCTACCGGCACCCGGTGCTGGACGAGGCCGTGCGCGACCAGCTGGGGCGGATGAGCCACGTGATGTTCGGCGGGCTCACCCACGAGCCCGCCGTCCGGCTGGCGGCCACGCTGGTGGAGATCACCCCGGAGCCGCTGCGGCACGTCTTCCTCGCCGACTCGGGCTCGGTGGCCGTCGAGGTCGCGATGAAGATGTGCCTCCAGTACTGGCAGTCCACCGGGCGGCCGGCCAAGCGCCGGCTGCTCACCTGGCGCGGCGGCTACCACGGGGACACCTTCCACCCGATGTCGGTGTGCGACCCGGACGGCGGGATGCACCACCTGTGGGGCGGGGTGCTGCCCGGCCAGCTGTTCGCCCCCGAGCCGCCGGCCGGGTTCGACGCCCCGCTCGACCCGGCGTACGCGGCGCGGTTCGAGGAGCTGATGGCCCGGCACGCCGACGAGCTGGCCGCCGTCATCGTCGAGCCGGTGGTCCAGGGCGCCGGCGGGATGCGCTTCCACTCGCCGGCCTACCTGCGGATGCTGCGCGACCTGTGCGACCGGTACGGGGTGCTACTCGTCTTCGACGAGATCGCCACCGGCTTCGGGCGCAGCGGCGCGCTGTTCGCCGCCGACCACGCGGGCGTCTCTCCGGACGTGATGTGCCTGGGCAAGGCGCTGACCGGCGGCTACCTGACGCTGGCCGCCACGCTGTGCACGAGCGAGGTCGCCGACGGGATCAGCCGCGGCGAGGTACCGGTGCTCGCCCACGGGCCGACGTTCATGGGCAACCCGCTGGCCTGCGCCGTCGCCAACGCCTCGCTGGAGCTGCTGCTCGGGCAGGACTGGTCGGTGGAGGTCAAGCGCATCGAGTCCGGACTGGCCGAGGGCCTCACGGCCGCGGCCGGACTGCCGGGCGTACAGGACGTACGGGTCCAGGGCGCCATCGGTGTCGTGCAGTTGGACCACCCCGTGAACGTCCCGGCGGCGACCGAGGCGGCCGCGCGCGAAGGCGTGTGGCTGCGGCCCTTCCGGGACCTGATCTACACCATGCCCCCCTATGTGACGGAGGACGAGGACGTGGCACGCATCGCCGCCGCCGTGACCGCCGCGGCGGTGTCCGGATGAACGCGCGCATCCTGTTCGTGACGGGGACCAACACCGACGTCGGCAAGACCGTCGCCACCGCGGCCGTCGCCTCGGCGGCGCTGCGGGCCGGGCGGAAGGTCGCGGTGCTCAAGCCGGGGCAGACCGGCGTCTCGCCGGAGGAGCCCGGGGACGCGGCCGAAGTCCGGCGCCTGGCAGGCGAACTGACGATCCGTGAACTGGTGCGCTACCCCGAGCCGCTGGCACCCGACACCGCCGCCCGGCGGGCCGGGATGCCGTACCTCTCCCCCGCCGAGGTGGTGACCGAGGTCGCCGAACTCGCCGCCACCCACGACCTGGTGCTGGTGGAGGGCGCGGGCGGACTGCTGGTCCGCTACGACGACGAGGGCCGCACCCTCGCCGACCAGGCCCGGGCGGTGCTCGACGCCGGGCTTCCGGCCGAGGTGCTGCTGATCGCCTCCGCCGGACTCGGCACGCTCAACATCGTCTCCCTGACGGCGGAGGCCCTGGCGGCCCGCGAACTCCCCCTCGTGGGCGTGCTCGTCGGCTCCTGGCCCGCCGAGCCCGGCCTCGCCGAGCGCTGCAACCTCGCCGACCTCCCCCGCTCCGCCGACGCCCCCCTCCTCGGCGCCCTCCCGGAACGCGCGGGCCGCGCCGAGGACTTCGCCGCCCTCGCCGTCACCGCACTCGCCCCCGCACTCGGCGGCACCTGGAACGCGGAGCACTTCGAGGGCGCGTACCGGCCCGATTGGGGCCCGCTTCGCTCGAAGGGGTGATCCCGGCTTCCGCCACTGTCGGAAGCCGGGATGGCTCAATACCGTTCTTCCATGACAGACGGGCTCACCGCAGACGAGGCCCTGCGGGCCTTGGCCGCCCTGGAGGCGGCGTTCAAGGACGACGACGAGGCACTGACCGCCCTGGCGGCGAGCGGGCCCGGTGAACGGCCGCTCCCGGCGCTGGTCGCCGCGTACGGCGAGCACGCCATGGACACCCTGATGGCGCTCGCGTTCGGGCTGCGCGCCACCATGAGCGACGAGGAGATCGCGGAGATCTCCGACGCCGTCAGTTCCAACATCGGTGCCCGGATGAGCGCCCTGCTCACCCAGACCCTCAAGGCCTGGGGCACCCTGGCGCCGGCGGAGGACCTCCCCGTCATCAAGATCATCGCCCACACGGTGATCGACGCGATGCGGGCCGTCACCGAGGACCCGAGCAAGACCGAAGTCCTGCCCCTGCTCGCCACGTTCCGCAGCTACGCCCTCAACGGCACCTGAGGGACCGGGAATTCGGCGCGGGGGTGGCGTAGCCACGAAGACCCCCCGGCTAATGCCGTACACAAAAAAAACCCCCCCCCAGCCTGAAAGCGCCCCGCGGGGGGGGGGGGGAGAAGGGGGAGAACACCCCGGGACGCGCCCCCCG
>NZ_JBHUAL010000169.1:0-21739 GCF_042789775.1 Kitasatospora sp. NPDC056800
CTCTTCATTTTTTTCGGCTGGGGCTGGGGCGGGCGGGCGGGGGGGCCCCCCCCCCGGTTTATGGCGACCCCCCGCCCCGGGGGGGGGGGGCCCCCCCCCCCCCCCCCCGCGACACCTCCTCCTGCCGTTTCCTCCTGACGCCTCCTTCGCCGTGGCGCTCCCCAACTCTCGTCGCGGAGCGGTGTGTTGACCGGTGTGCCGGCCCGGTGGGCGTGGCTCAGGAGGCGACCGTCAGGATGCGGTCGTCACGAACCGACGCCGAGCTCCCGGGCGATGAGCATGCGCTGGACCTCAGACGTGCCCTCCCCGATTTCCAGGATCTTGCAGTCGCGCCAGAAGCGGGCGACCGGGAATTCGTTCATGAAGCCGTACCCGCCGTGGATCTGGGTCGCCTCGCGGGCGTTGTCGACGGCGGCCTCGGACGAGTACAGCTTCGCGATCGCGGCCTCCTTCTTGAACGGTTCGCCGTGCAGCAGCCGGGAAGCGGCGTCCCGCCAGGCCAGGCGGGAGGTGTGGGCGCGCAGCTCCATGTCGGCAAGCTTGAACTGGATGGCCTGGTTGGCGCCGATCGGCCGGCCGAAGGCCCGGCGCTCGCCGGAGTACTTCACGGACTCGTCGACGCAGCCCTGGGCCAGGCCGGTGGCCAGGGCCGCGATCGCGATGCGGCCCTCGTCGAGGATCCGCAAGAACTGGGCGTAGCCTCGGCCACGCTCGCCCAGCAGGTTGGCCGCGGGAACGCGGCAGTCGGTAAAGGACAGTTCGCGGGTGTCGGATGCGTTCCACCCGACCTTCGAGTACTTCTTCGAGACCTGGAAGCCGGGGGTCCCGGTGGGCACGATGATGGAGGAGATCTCCCGTGCAGGCGAGCGGAATTCGCCCTCTTCACTCGAACGAGCGATCGGTTCGGTGAGCGCGGTGACGGTGACCAGGCCGGTGATGTCGGTGCCGGAGTTGGTGATGAAGCACTTGGTCCCGTTGATGACCCACTCGTCGGTGGCCTCGTCGTACCGCGCCGTGGTCCGGGTGGCCCCCGCGTCCGACCCGCCCTCCGGCTCGGTGAGGCCGAAGGCGCCGAGGAGTTCGCCCGAGGTCAGCCGGGGCAGCCACTCGCGCTTCTGCTCCTCGGTGCCGAACCGGTAGATCGGCATCGCGCCGAGCGAGACGGCGGCCTCCAGGGTGATCGCCACCGAGGAGTCCACGCGGGCGAGTTCCTCCAGGGCGAGGCCGAGGGCGAAGTAGTCGCCGCCCATGCCGCCGTACTCCTCCGGGAAGGGCAGGCCGAAGAGGCCCATCCGCCCCATCTCCCGGACGATCTCGTACGGGAACTCCTCCCGCTCGTAGAACTCGCCGATCTTCGGCGCCACCACGTCCTGGGCGAATTCGGCGACGGTGCGCCGCAGTTCCTCGTACTCGCTGCTGAGCCTGTGGTCGAGCATGGTGATCCTCCTGGCGCCCGGCCGGGTCGGCTGCGGACGTGAGCGGGGTGACCGGCGTCCGTCGGACGGTGTGACGGTCGCACGGTGCGATTGAGGGATGGACTGTCGATCGGTGTGGGTGGTGCGGGGCGCCGGCCGGATGGTGCGGGCGGCCGGCGCCGGGGACGGGAGCGGGTGGTCAGCCCCCGGCGGAGCCGAGCAGGGCCTGGACGGTGCGGGACGGGCTCGGGCGGCCGAGGCGCCCGGCCATCCACCCGCTGGTCGCGACGAGGGAGCGCAGGTCGACGCCGGTCCGGATGCCGAGCCCGTGCAGCATCCAGACCAGGTCCTCGGTGGCCAGGTTGCCGGTGGCGCTCTTCGCGTACGGGCAGCCGCCCAGGCCGCCCGCCGAGGCGTCCACCGTGGTGACGCCCTCGCGCAGGGCCGCCAGGGTGTTGCTGAGCGCCTGGCCGTAGGTGTCGTGGAAGTGCACGGCGAGCCGGTCGACCGGGACGCCAGCCCGCGCGAAACCCGCCAGCAGGGCGGTGACCTGGCCCGGGGTGGCGACCCCGATGGTGTCGCCAAGGCTCAGCTCCGCGCAGCCCAGCTCCAGCAGCCGCACGCCGTACCGGACCACCTGGTCGACCGGGACGGGGCCCTCCCACGGGTCGCCGAAGCACATCGAGAGGTAGCCGCGGACCGCGACCCCGGCCTCGGTGGCCCGGCCCACGACCGGGCGGAACATCGCCATGGCCTCGTCCGCCGAGCGGTTGAGGTTGCGGCGGGCGAAGGTCTCGGTGGCGCTGGCGAACACCGCGATGTCGGCGGCGTGGTGGGCGAGCGCGCGGTCCAGGCCGCGCTCGTTGGGCACCAGCACCGGCAGCCGCAGGCCGGGGTGGAGCTCCGGCAGACCGGCGAGCCGGGGGACCAGCTCCTCGGCGTCGGCCAGCTGCGGTACCCATTTCGGGTGAACGAAGCTGGTGGCCTCGACGGTGCGCAGCCCGGCGGCCGCGAGCCGGGCGATGAACTCGGCCTTGACCTCGACCGGCACCAGGGACTTCTCGTTCTGCAGGCCGTCGCGCGGCCCGACCTCGTGGATCCGGACCTCCTCGGGCAGGCCGGGGGCGCGGACCGGATCGGGCAGGCCCAGGTCGAGGGCGTCGGGCTCGCGGGCGGGGGCGGGGGCGGTCACGACCGCACCTCCGCGGGCCCGGCGGGGACGGTGGCGGCGGCCGGCCCGGCCGGGGCGCCCTCGACCGACGCGTCCTCGACCGGGGTGACCACGACCAGCAGGTCCTCCATCGCGACGGTGGCGCCGGCGGTGGCCCGCAGCTCGGCCACCACGCCGTCGTGCGGTGCGGCGATCACGTGTTCCATCTTCATGGCCTCCAGCACGAGCAGGGGCTGTCCCTTGCGGACCGTCTCGCCCGCCGTGGTCTTGACGACGGTGACGGTGCCGGGCATCGGGGCGGTCAGGGCGCCGTGGTGCGCGCCGGCCCCGGTGGCGCTCTCGACGACCGGGTCGTAGGCGTGCAGCGGCCAGGCGTCGCCCTCGACGCCGAGCCAGGTCGCCGGTCCGGCGGCGGGGCCGGGGGTGGCGTCGGTGGCCAGCGAGAACGTGGTCCGGAGGCCGTCGACGGTCAGGTGCAGCCGGTCGCCGGCCAGGCTCACGCGGGAGCGGTGCGCGGGGCCCCCGTCGAGCCGGAGCTCCAGCTCGCGGACGGGCCCGGCGGAATTGTCAGTGGCATCGGCTACGTTGCCCGCAGTGATCGAACGGATGCTCACCGCCACCGGGTCCTGGCCGGGGGTGCGGAGTCGGTGGGTGGTCCAGGCAGGGGTGCCGCCCAGGCGCCAGCCGGAGGGAAGGGAGAACGGGTCGGTCCAGCCGCCGGGATCGGCGGGCGGAGTGAGTTCCAGGTGCCGTGCCAGCGCGGCCGCGTAGTAGAGGAGGTGAGCGGGCGACGGCGGTTCGGCCGCCGAGGCCGCGTCGGGGTCGGCCGCGTCCGGGTCGGTCGCGTTCGTGGGGGAGTACGGCGAGGTGAGCAGGGCCGGCTGCTCCTGGGCCGTCCGCTCCACGAGGCCGGTGTCCAGCCGGCCGGCGGCGACCTCGGGGTGGGCGAGCAGTCGGCGCAGGAAGCCGGTGTTGGTGGTGACACCCAGGATGCGGGTGTCGGCCAGCGCTGCGCGGAGCCGGCGCAGCGCGGTCGGGCGGTCGGGCCCGTACGCGATGACCTTGGCGAGCATGGGGTCGTAGGCGCTGGTGACGACGGTTCCGGGGGCGACCCCGGAGTCGACGCGGATGCCCTCGCCCCGGGGCTCGTCCAGGGTGAGGATGCGGCCGCCGGTGGGCAGGAAGTCCCGTTCCGGGTCCTCGGCGCAGATGCGGGCCTCGATGGCGTGGCCCAGGAAGGAGATGTCGGACTGGGCGAAGGAGAGCGCTTCGCCGGCGGCGACGCGCACCTGCCACTCGACCAGGTCGAGCCGGGCCGCGTCCGCGCCGACGGCGACGGCGAGCTCGGTGACGGGGTGTTCCACCTGGAGGCGGGTGTTCATCTCCATGAAGAAGAAGTCCCGCACCCCCTCGGCGGCGGAGGCGGGGGCGTCCGGGTCGATGCCGGGAACGATGAACTCCACGGTGCCGGCACCGGTGTAGCCGCAGGACTCCGCGGCGCGGACGGCCGCGGCGCCCATCGCGGCACGGGTCTCGGCGTTGAGGAGAACGGAGGGAGCCTCTTCGATCAGTTTCTGGTGGCGGCGCTGCAGGCTGCACTCGCGCTCGCCGAGGTGGACGGTGGTGCCGTGGGCGTCGGCGAGCACCTGCACCTCGATGTGGCGCGGCCGGTCGACCCAGCGCTCCAGCAGCAGGGTGTCGTCGCCGAAGGCGGTGCGGGCGACGCGGCGGGCGGCGGCGATCTCGGTGGGCAGGTCGGCGCGGTCCCGCACGAGGCGCATGCCCTTGCCGCCACCGCCGGCGGACGGCTTGAGCAGCACCGGGTAGCCGATCTCGTCGGCGGCGGCGACGAGGTCCTCGTCGGTGGGCGCGGTGGCCTGGCTGCCGGGGACCACCGGGACGCCGGCGGCCCGGACGGCCTCCTTGGCGTTGATCTTGTCGCCCATCAGCTCGACCGCACCGGGAGGTGGTCCGATGAAGACGAGGCCCGCGTCGGCGCAGGCGCGGGCGAAGCCGGCGTTCTCGGCGAGGAAGCCGTAGCCGGGGTGGACGGCCTGGGCGCCGGTGCGGCGGGCGGCGGCCAGGATCTGGTCGGTCCGCAGGTACGTCTCGGTCGCCGAGCTGTCGCTGCGGTCGGCCGGGCCGAGCCGGACCGCGACGTCGGCCTCGCGGACGTGCGGCGCGTCGGCGTCCGCGTCGCTGAACACGGCGACCGAACGGACGCCGAGCCGTCGCAGGGTGCGGATCACCCGCAGGGCGATCTCGCCGCGGTTGGCGACCAGAACTGTGTCGAACATGGGAGGCGTTCCTCCGGGTCGAGGGGAGCCGTACGAAGGAGGTGGCGATGGGCGGTCGGGCACCGGCCCGGGTGGGCCGGCGCCGCGGGGAGTCACACCCGGAAGGGAGGAATCACGGACGCGGGGGTGACACGAGGAGGCGTCACATGCGGAAGACGCCGTACGGAGCGGGCGGCGCCAGCGGGGCGTTGGCACAGGCGGTGAGGGCGAGACCGACGACGGTGCGGGTGTCCATCGGGTCGATCACGCCGTCGTCCCAGAGCCGGGCGGTGGCGTAGTAGGCGTTGCCCTGGCGCTCGTACTGCTCGCGGACGGGGCGCTTGAACTCCTCCTCCGCCTCGGCCGGCCACTGCTCGCCGTGCGCCTCCAGCTGGTCGCGGCGGACGGTGGCGAGGACGGAGGCCGCCTGCTCGCCGCCCATCACGGAGATCTTGGCGCCCGGCCACATCCACAGGAAGCGGGGTGAGTAGGCCCGGCCGCACATCGAGTAGTTGCCGGCTCCGTACGATCCGCCGATCACCACGGTCAGCTTCGGGACGCGGGTGCAGGCGACGGCGTTGACCATCTTGGCGCCGTGCTTGGCGATGCCGCCCGCCTCGTACTGCCGGCCGACCATGAACCCGGTGATGTTCTGGAGGAAGAGGAGGGGGATGCCGCGCTGGTCGCACAACTCGATGAAGTGGGCGCCCTTGAGGGCGGACTCGGCGAACAGCACGCCGTTGTTGGCGACGATACCGACCGGGTGGCCGTGGATCCGGGCGAAGCCGGTGACCAGGGTGGCGCCGTACTCGGCCTTGAACTCGGCGAACCGGCTGCCGTCCACCAGCCGGGCGATCACCTCGCGCACGTCGTAGGGCGTGCGCGGGTCGACCGGCACGGCGCCGTACAGGCCGGCCGGGTCGACGGCCGGCGGCTCGACCGGGGTGAGCGGCCACGGCCTGGCCTCGCGCGGGCCGAGCCCGGCCACGATCGTGCGGACGATGGAGAGGGCGTGGGTGTCGTCCTCGGCCAGGTGGTCCGTCACGCCCGAGGTGCGGGAGTGCAGCTCGCCGCCGCCCAGCTCCTCGGCGGTGACCACCTCACCGGTGGCGGCCTTCACCAGCGGCGGACCGCCCAGGAAGATCGTGCCCTGGTTGCGGACGATCACGGCCTGGTCGCTCATCGCCGGGACGTACGCGCCGCCGGCCGTGCACGAGCCGAGCACGGCGGCGATCTGCGGGATGCCCGCGGCGGAGAGCCTGGCCTGGTTGTAGAAGATCCGGCCGAAGTGGTCGCGGTCCGGGAAGACCTCGTCCTGCATCGGGAGGAAGGCGCCGCCGGAGTCCACCAGGTAGACGCAGGGCAGCCGGTTCTCCAGCGCGACCTCCTGGGCGCGCAGGTGCTTCTTCACCGTCATCGGGTAGTAGGTGCCGCCCTTGACGGTGGCGTCGTTGGCGACCACCACCACCTCGCGCCCGGCGACCCGGCCGATGCCGGCGATCACTCCGGCCGCGGGGGCCGCGCCGTCGTACATCCCGTCGGCGGCCAGCGGGGCCAGCTCCAGGAAGGGGGAGGCCGGGTCGAGCAGGGTGTCCACGCGGTCGCGGGGCAGCAGCTTGCCGCGTGAGGTGTGCCGGGCGCGGGCCTTGGCGCCGCCGCCCAGGGCGGCCGCGTCGAGCTTCGCGCGCAGCTCGGCGACCAGGGCGCGGTGCGCCTCGGTGTTGGCGCGGTACGCCTCGGAGCCCGGGTCGGCGGAGCTGCCGAGCCGGGGTGCCGGTGCGGCTGCCGCGGCCGGGGCGGCGCCGGGCGCCGCCGCCGTGCCGGTCGCTGCGACGAGCCGGACGCCGGTGGGTGTGCCGGCGGTTGAGTTGACCATTCCCAAGAGCTCCCTTGCCCTCGGACCAGGTGGGCAGCCGGGTGCGGTCCGCCCGTGATCGCCACGTTAATTAACGTTAACTTACGCGCCCAGGTTAACGGCCGATAACCCGACTGTCTACGATGGACGGCATGCCCAACGTCCCCGCCGCCTCCGCGCTCCCCCGCCGTGACCAGATCCGCCGGGAGGCCGCGAGGCTGTTCGCCGCCCGGGGCTTCCTCGGCGTGGGCGTGGACGAGATCGGCAAGGCCGTCGGCATCAGCGGCCCCGCGCTCTACCGCCACTTCGCCGGCAAGGACGCGATGCTCGCGGACCTGCTGATCGGCATCAGCGAGCGACTGCTGGACGAGGGGCGCCGCCGCGCGGGCGGCGGCGAGGGCCCGGCCGCCACGCTGGACGCGCTGATCAGCGGCCACGTCGACTTCGCACTGGGCGACCGGGACCTGATCACCCTGCACGACCGCGAGCTGCTGAACCTCAAGGAGGAGGACCGGCGCACCGTCCGCCGGCTCCAGCGCGGCTACGTCGAACTGTGGGTGGACGTGGTCCGGCAGGCCTACCCGCCGCTGGCCGACCCCGCCGCCGAGCCGGTGGCCCGGGCCGCCGTGCACGCCGTCTTCGGCCTGATCAACTCGACCCCGCACAGCCTCGGCCCGAACCCCGACCAGGGCGAGCGCGCCGCCCTCCAGCGCGACGGCATGGCCGCCCTGCTCCACGCCCTCGCCCACGGCGCGTTCGCAGCGGCCGCAGGCTCGGCCGGCGGCCCCGGCAGCCCTGCCGTCCCCGGCGCCGCTGTCGCTCCCGTCGGCGGCTCGGCGGCCGCGGAGGCCTGAGCCCGCATCCCCGGCTCCAGCTCCGGCTCCGGCTCCGACCACGGTTCCGGTTGCGCCCTCGGCTCCGTTCCCGGCTTCGTTTTCGACGAAGAGCGGCCCGGCGGAGAATGGTCGGGAGCGAAGGTCTGCCGGTGAACGTCCCCATCGGTAGCCCGCCCGGAGCCCGCCCGCAGCCCGCCCCGCTGGCCCGTCCGGAGGCCTAGTCCCAAAGGACGGCGCCCGTCCGCCCGTGGCCGCTGGGTGTCGCGAGGGTCGTCGGCGACTCTGGAAATGGCCCGGGCGGAGTGGGCCATGCGAGTGTTCGGCCGGGAATCACCGCAGGCCATCGACTGTTGGCGAGTCCGCCGGACCGGATGATCCGGGCTGTCAGGGCCCGTTCCGAACCCGCCCGGGGCGGAAAACGCCGTGGCGACCACCCGACGAAATGGTTAGCATCCCTAAATATGCCTGAGACTCACGGATCCACGGTGGAGCAATCCCCGAGCGGCCCCCCGGCCCCCGGCACGACCCCGGAGGCCCCCGTCGACAGCCCGCAGGCCGCCGTCGGGAACACCGGACCGGCCGCCGAAGACGCCGAGCCCGCCCCCGACAACGTCCGGCCCGCCGCCAAGAGCGCCGAGGCGCCTGAGCCCGCCCCCGAGCCCGCCCCCGAGAGCGCCGCCGAGTCGGCCGGCTGGCTCAGCCGCCTGGTCGGCTACAGCTGGCGGTCCCGCCGCAGCCTGCTCTTCGCCTTCGGAGCCTCGCTCCTCGGCATGGCCGTCACCGCGCTGGTGCCGCTGGTCACCAAGCTGATCATCGACGACGTCATCGTCGCCCGCACCCGTTCGCTGGCCCCCTGGGCGGTGGTGCTGCTGCTCGCGGCCCTCGTGGTCTTCGGCTGCACCCAGGTCCGCCGCTACTACGGCGGCCAGCTCGCGGTGGACGTCCAGCACGAGATGCGCAGCGACCTGTTCCGCTCGCTCGGACGGCTGGACGGCCACCGCCAGGACCGGCTGGACACCGGGCAGGTGGTGGGGCGCGCGACCTCCGACCTCCAACTGGTCAACGGCCTGCTCTCGATGCTGCCGATGATGACCGGCTACCTGCTGATGTTCGTCATGTCGCTGGTCGTGATGGTCTGGCTGTCCCCGCCGCTCACCCTGATCACCGTGGTCATGGCCCCCGCGCTGTGGTGGGTCTCGGCGTTCAGCCGCAAGCGCCTCTTCCCCGCAACCTGGGCCGCCCAGCAGGAGGCGGCGGCCGTCGCGGGCGTGGTGGACGGCGCGATCGGCGGCGTCCGCGTCGTCAAGGGCTTCGGCCAGGAGGCCCAGGAGCTCGACAAGCTGGAGACGGCCTCCCGCAACCTCTTCGCGGCCCGGCTCCGGTCGATCCGGCTCAACGCCCGCTACAACCCGGCGATGCAGGCGATCCCGGCGCTCGCCCAGGTCGGCGTCCTGGCCTTCGGCGGCTGGCTGGCCGTCGACGGCAGGGTCACCCTCGGGACCTTCGTCGCCTTCTCCACGTACGTCGCCCAGATGACCGGCCCGGTGCGGATGCTGACCATGGTCATCACCGTCGGCCAGCAGGCCCGGGCCGGGGTGGAGCGCGTCCTGCAGCTGATCGACGAGCGCCCGCTGGTCCAGGAGCGCCCGGACGCCCGCACCCTGGACCTCGCGCACGGCGAGAGCCTGGAGAGCGCGCCGCAGAGCACTCCGGGAGGAGCGCTCGTCGGCCCGCGGACCCCCGACATCGCCCTGGAGTTCGACCGGGTCGAGTTCCGCTACGACCCCGAGCACCCCGCCCCCGTCCTGCACGGCCTCAGCCTGAAGCTGGCCCCCGGCGAGACCCTCGCCCTGGTCGGCGCCTCCGGCTCCGGCAAGTCGACGGTGGCCCAGCTGGTGCCCCGCTTCTACGACCCGGCCGCCGGCACCGTCCGCCTGTACGGCCACGACCTGTGCGACCTCACCCTGGACTCGGTCCGCGCAACGGTCGGCATCGTCCCCGAGGAGAGCTTCCTCTTCTCCGAGACGGTCCGCACCAACATCGCCTACGGCCGCCCGGACGCGACGGACGAGCAGGTGGTCGCCGCCGCCCGCGCCGCCCAGGCCGACGAGTTCGTCCGCGCGCTGCCGGACGGCTACGACACCAAGGTCGGCGAGCAGGGCCTGACGCTCTCCGGCGGCCAGCGCCAGCGCATCGCGCTGGCCCGGGCGATCCTCACCGACCCCCGGATCCTGCTGCTGGACGACGCCACCTCGGCGGTCGACCCGCAGATCGAGGCGGAGATCCACGACGCGCTGCGCTCGGTGATGACCGGCCGCACCACGCTGCTGATCGCCCACCGCCGCTCGACCCTCCAACTCGCCGACCGGATCGCCGTGCTGGAGCGCGGCCGGCTGCTGGACCTCGGAACGCACGAGGAACTCGAAGCCCGATGTCCCCAGTACCGGGCCCTGATCACCGATCCCGAGGCCGGTCACGCCGACCGGCAGTCCGCCCCCGAAACGGCGTCCGACGAGCCGGCGTCCGCAGAGGCACCCGGAACCCCTGTAGCCGGCGCAACCCCCGCAACCCCGGCGACCCCGGCCGCCCCCGTCCTCCCCACCCCCGCCCTGGCCAAGGCCGCCCGCACCGCCGACCCCGACCTGCTGGACAAGGTCGCGTCCCTCCCGCCCGCCTCCGACGTCCCGGCCGTCCCCCGCGCCGAGGCCGAGGCCGGTGACCCCGACTTCAGCCTGAGCCGCCTGCTGCGCCCCTTCCGCACCCCGCTGCTCATCGCCCTCCTGCTGGTCGCCCTGGACGCGGCGGCCGGGCTGGTGCTGCCGGTGCTGATCCGGCACGGCATCGACGAGGGCGTCCGCAAGGGCCTGATGTCCGGCGTCGCGGTGGCCTCGCTCGCCGCTCTTGTCGTGGTCCTGCTGGACTGGGTGGTGCAGAGCGCCGAGAACCGGGTCAGCGGCCGTACCGGCGAGCGGGTCCTCTACACACTTCGGCTCAAGATCTTCGCCCACCTCAACCGGCTCGGCCTGGACTACTACGAGCGCGAGCTGACCGGCCGGATCATGACCCGGATGACCACCGACCTGGACTCGCTGACCTCCTTCCTCCAGACCGGCATGGTCACCGCCGTGGTCAGCCTGCTGACCTTCGCCGGGATCTTCGCCGCCCTGCTGATCATCGACGCCGGCCTGGCCCTGGTGGTCTTCGCGGTCCTGCCGCTGCTGGTGATCGCCACCCTGGTGTTCCGCAAGAAGTCCAAGGACCAGTACGAGCGCTCCCGCGACCTGATCAGCACCGTCAACGCCGACCTCCAGGAGAACGTGGCCGGCATGCGGATCGTCCAGGCCTTCCGCCGCCTGGACACCAACACCGACCGCTTCGTGGCCCGCGGCATCGCCTACCGCGAGGCCCGGGTCCGGGCCCAGCTCTACATCTCGCTGTACTTCCCGTTCGTCCAGTTCCTCTCCAGCGTGGCCGCCGCGCTGGTGCTGATCGTCGGCGCTGCCCGGGTCGACGCCGGGACGCTGACGGTCGGTGCGCTGGTCGCGTACCTGCTCTACATCGACCTGTTCTTCGCGCCGGTCAACCAGCTGTCCCAGGTGTTCGACGGGTACCAGCAGGCCTCGGTGGGCCTCGGCCGCATCCGCGAGCTGCTGCGCACCCCGACCGCCACCGCCGAGGCGGCCGACCCGGTCCCGGTGGCCGGGGGCCTGCGCGGCGAGATCTCCTTCGAGGGGGTCGGCTTCGCCTACAACGGCGGCGCGGACGGCGCCCCGACCGTGCTGAGCGGCGTGGACCTGCACATCCCGGCCGGGCAGACGGTGGCACTGGTCGGCGAGACCGGCGCCGGCAAGTCGACGCTGGTGAAGCTGGTCGCCCGGTTCTACGACGCGACGGAGGGCACCGTCCGGGTGGACGGGGTCGACCTCACCCGCTACGACCTGGCGCAGTACCGCCACCGCCTGGGCGTGGTGCCGCAGGAGGCGTACCTCTTCGCGGGCACGGTCCGCGAGGCGATCGCCTACGGCCGGCCGGGCGCCTCGGCGGCCGAGGTGGAGGCGGCGGCCCGGGCGGTCGGCGCGCACGACATGATCGTCCGGCTCTCGGACGGCTACGACCACGAGGTGGCCGGCCGCGGGCGCAACCTCTCGGCGGGCCAGCGCCAGCTGATCGCGCTGGCCCGGGCCGAGCTGGTCGACCCGGACATCCTGCTGCTCGACGAGGCCACGGCGGCGCTCGACCTGGCCACCGAGGCGGCCGTCAACCAGGCCGCGGACCGGCTCAGCGGCGGCCGGACCACCCTGGTCATCGCCCACCGCCTGACCACCGCCGAGCGCGCCGACCGGGTGGTCGTGCTGGACCACGGCCGGGTGGTCGAGGACGGCACGCACACCGAACTGCTCGCCCGGGGCGGCACCTACAGCCGGCTCTGGCAGGCGTTCATCGCCGACGGCCACCCGGCGGCCGAGGCCGTCGCCGCCGGGTAGGGCGGCCCCGCACCCGGAGGCCCGCACGCGTGGCCCCGAACCCGGAGCCCGAACACTCCGAGCTGCCTGACGGTCCCTCCCGCGCGGACCGTCAGGCAGTCAGGCGGTGATCAGCGCGGCCAGCAGCTCCGAGGCGTCGATCCCGCGCGGCAGGTCGCTCACCTGCCCGTCCCCGACCTCGACCACCCGCCAGCCGGAGCCGTCCGCCCGGCTGGCGAGGTCGGTGGTCACGAAGCGGCAGCCGAGCCGGCGGACCAGCGCCGGGACGTCGGTGAGGTCGGGCTCGACGGCCCGGCGCGGGGCGTCCGGGTGCGGCCCGACCAGGACGGGCCGGCCGTCCAGCCACCACACCCGGGCCTCCACGGCCCGCCCGCCGCTCCCCGGCGCGCCGTCGTCCGCCCGCTCCGGCCCGGCCGCACCAGCCGTACAGGCCGCACCGCCCGTACGGCTCGCGCCGTTCGCGCCGTTCGCGCCGTTCGCGCCGACCGGTCCCGCCGCCGGGAGGTCCGCGCCCTCGAACTCCTCGTACCGCCGCAGCACCACGCCGCCCACCAGGAACTCGCCCTGCAGTTCGACGAACCGTCCGACCACCCGGCCGACGGCCGCCAGGTCGGCCAACTCGGGTACGTAGCAGGCCTCGTACCACTCGTGCTTGCGCGACTTCACGTAGTCCTTGACGATCGCCGGCCCGCGCCCGCCGAGCCGGGCCGCGGCCTCCGCCAGCTCCGCCGGCCCGGGCGCCACCGGTCCCTCGGACGGGATCCACGCGCTGGCCGGGGTCGCGCCCTCGAACACGCCGTACCAGCCGGGCAGTTCGTGGGCGGCCGCGTACCCGGGCGCGCTGGTCAGCAGGGTGCCGCCGCGGGCGGTGAGCGCGGCGGCGAAGTCGGCGTACCGGGCGGAGGGCAGCATCCAACCCCGGTACCAGAGCGGGCCGCTGTCCCGCGGCACCCGCAGCACGGCCTCCTCGGCCCGCCCGGCGAGCAGCCCGTCGTGGTCGACCAGGTGCAGCTCGCCGCCCAACTCCCGCAGGGTCCTGGCCTCCCAGGCGAAGTGCGGGTCGGGCCGGCGCGGGTTGAGCGGATCGGCGGGGAAGATGATCGCGGGTGCGGGCATGGCCGCCAGGGTACGGCGGACCGGTGGGCCCGGCGCCCGCCACGACGGACCGGCCGGCTCGTGCACCCGACCGGAGTGCCGAAACCGCTCGACGGCCCCGGACGGTCGCTGGGAGAGTGACCCGATGCGAAATCTGCTGCGCCCCCGCAAACGCAGGCCGAGGCAGGCCGCCCGCACGGTGGTCCTGGACGGGAACGGCTCGGTCTTCCTGCTCCGTTCGGACAACGACGAGGTCGGCGTGCACTGGACCATGCCGGGAGGCGGCCTGGAACCGGGCGAGACCCCGTGGGACGGCGCCCGGCGCGAGCTGTGGGAGGAGACGGGCTGGAGCGACCTCGAACCCGGCCCGCTGCTCTGCACCTGGGAGCACGACTTCACCTGGCACGGCACCCCGGTCCGCCAGCACGAGCACATCTACCTCACCGGCGGCCCGCACCGTGGTCCGGTCGGCGACGTCAGCGCGGTGCACGCCGTCGACCGGATCCTGGACTGGCGCTGGTGGACCCCGGCCGACCTCGCCGACGAGGACGCCGACGCGCTCTGGCCGCCCGCGCTGCCGGAACTGCTGGACTCGGTCCGTACGGGCTGGGCCGTGGACGGGCGGCCGCCGGTGCCCGTCGACCTCGGGTACATCCCGAACGCCCCGGCCACCCGCTAGGCCCGCCGAGTCCGCCAGACCTGCTCGGCCCACCAGACCCACCAGGCCGGCCAAGCCCGCCAGGCCCGCTCGGCCAGTCGCCGAACGGGCCCGGCGGAGCGGTCAGGTGCGCCCGCCGCGCCGGGGCCGCCCGGCCGGACCGGGTTCCCAGCCGTGCAGCTCCAGCTCCCGGTCGTGCAGTGCGGCGGGGTTCATCAGCACCGTCAGCTGGGCGCCGGCCAGCTGCTCGAGGTCGAGCCCGGTGGCGGACAGCAGCTGCTCGGTCGGCACCGAGACGGCGATGGCGGGCCGCCAGGAGGGCAGTACCACCAGGCAGGTGCCGCGGCCGACCCGGATCGGCTGGGCCGCCACGCGGACCGGTGCGCGCTCCTCCGGTCGGCCGAGGGCCTCGGCGGGCCCGGGGCTGCCGCCGATCAGGATGCCGAGCGGCGGTTCGGCCCACGAGACCGCTGCGGCGGACCCGACGGCAGCGGCGTCGACGGCACCGGTGTCGACAGCAGAAGGGGCGGCAGCGTCGGCCCCACCCCCGATGCCAGTCCCGAACGACGGCGTCCGCGCCGCCACTTCCGCCGCATCGGCGGGTTCGCCCACCCTGCCAGGGGCCCCCGGCAGGGCCGGCCCGGTCGGGCCGGACGCGGCCGTCTCCCGTGCGGTCGCCTCCTGCCCTGTCCGGGAGGCCTGCGGGTGCATCCGGCGCAGGCGCCGGGAGGGTGACGGCCGCCGGGATCCCAGGATCCGCGGCTCCTCGTGCGCCGGGCGCTGCGCCGGGACGGACGGGCCGCCCTCCGCCGTCGCGGTGGCGGGCCCGAACCGGACGAACCCGTCCTCGGCCTCCGCGTCGAGGCCGAGCAGGGCCCGCACCTCCGCGACCGGTCGGCGGCACGCGGCCGCCAGCTCGGCGACGGAGCGGCCCTGGAAGTGCGCGGCCCGCAGCCGCTCGGCGAACGCCGCCCGCAGCCGTGCCGTGGTCGGATCATCGTCGTGCGGGTCGCCGTCCGTCCGGTCGCCGTCCGCCGGTTCGCCACCGGCCTCCGGAGCGGCCGCGGGCAGGACGGGCGGCGCCTCCGCGTCGTACCGGCTGCGCGGCTGCGGCACCGAGTCGGGGCGGGCCGTCGCCTCCGGGGTGCCGGGCGCGGCCGCACCGGGCTCGGTGGCGGTCGCGATCGAGCACATCGGCACGGCCGAGCCGGGCGAGCCGGTCGGGGCGGGCGGGGGCGAGGATCCGGCGCTGTCCCGGGGCGGGCCGGGCAGGGACGGGTCGGTTGCGGAGGGGTGGAGCGAGGTCATCTGCGGGCCCTTCGGGAAACGGTCCCGACGATCCTCCCGCACCACGCGATCAGCTCCAAGCGTCCAACCCGGTGGTGTGCGCGATACCACCGCGACACCGCCGCGATACCACCACGGAATCACCCGGGGACCGTCGCGGGCCCACCCGGGGCCCACCCGGGGATCGCCCAAGACGGCGCCGGGCGGGCACTGTTGCCGTACGACCGGAACGCCGCCCCGTTCCGCCCGCCGACGCCGACCAGGCCCGGCCGGCCGGGTTCACTCCGGGCTCACACCCGGGCTCACCCGACGGACTCACCCGGCGGATTCACCTGCCTGGCTCAACTGCCGGGCGCGACAAAGCCCTTGAGGTCGTTGAGCACCACGTTCGCCGCCATGACGCCGAGCCCGAGGAACCAGGTCTCGTCCGAAACCGGCCGGGCCTGACCGGACTTGACCGCACCGAGCGTCTTCCAGAGCGCGCCGCCGAGCACCGCGTCCTGGTTGGTCGAGCTGGGGCTGCCGTACACGCCGTAGAAGATCCAGTCGGCGTCGGCCTTGTCGATCTGCTCCGGGCTGACCTCCACCGCGAGCTCCTTGACCTGCTCGATCGCGGGCTGCGGCAGCGGCACGTCGGTGAGGATGGTGCCGATGAAGGAGAGCTCCGCGTAGAGCCGGGTGCGGCCCGGCATGAAGCGCAGCGGGGTGATGGTGGGCCGCTTGTCGCCGAGCTTCGCGCCGATCGCCGCGGCGGCCGCCTGGTACGCGTCGAGCTGGGTCCTGGCCTCGGCCTCCAGGCCGAAGGCGCTCGCGTTGAGCAGGAAGTTCTGCTTCCACGGGTAGCCGGGGCGCAGCGAGAAGACGGTCGGCGCGATCTTGGAGAGCTGCGCGTACTGGTCCTGGGCGCGCAGCTGACTGCCGAGGATCAGGTCGGGCTTGAGCGCGGCGATGGCCTCCAGGTTGAGGCTGTTGATGGTGCCGACGGCGGCGGGGCTGCCGGCCTTGTCCTTGAGGTAGGACGGCAGGGACTTGGAGCCGTCGGTGTACACGATGCCGACCGGCTGGATGCCGAGGGCGACGACGTTGTCGAGCTCGCCGGTGTCCAGCACCACGACCCGGGTGGGCCTGGCCGGGAGCACCGTCTCGCCCATCGCGTGCCTGAGGGTGCGCGGGTAGACGCCGGGGGCGGCGTCGGTGCCGAAGCCCTTCATCCTCTCGATCACGGCGGCGTAGTCGTCCCCGCCCTGCTTGACCGACTTCTGGTTCGGGGAGGAGCCGCCGCCGGCCGGGGTCGAACCGCTGCTGCCGCCCGATCCACCGGATCCGCCGGAGCTGCCGCAGGCGGTGAGCAGTCCGCCGAGGCCGAGCACCGCCCCGCCGGCGATCCCGGCGGTGAGGAACCGGCGACGGCCGGAGGTGCGGGGGGAGAGGACCGGGTCGTCGGAGGTGGGGGGCACGCGACGCTCCTTTCACGATCGAAATTAGGTTAGGCAAACCTATCCGACTCGGGGAGCGGCGGGGGGAGCGGCCCGTCCGGGCCGGGGGGCAAACCTGGTCGAACCTTGGCAAAAGGGAGAAATTTTCTTGGCCCAACTCCTTTGAAACAAAGGTACATGGGTTAACAAGCCGTAAATACATCCACCCGAACAGCCGTCACGAGAACGAATCGAAGCAAGTGGTTTAGATCACCAAGGGTTGGTCTACTCAACCTTCCATGCCCGCCTCTAGGGTGCGCTGGTGTTTGATCAGCAGCTCTCAGAGCACACGAGCAGCGGCCGGGCAATGGCGCCCGGCGCTCCGCAGGGTGCCCCGGTCAGTGGCATCAGTGGTGGGGTCCCCGTCGATCAGGGGACCGCTGGGGGAGCGGGGGACAAGGGTCTACGGGGCGGTTCCGTCGGCCTGCTGAGCAGTGTGGTGCTGGGCGTCTCGACGGTCGCCCCGGTCTACTGCCTGACCGCCACACTCGGCCCGACCGTCACCGCGGTCGGGGTGCAGATGCCGGCGGTGTTCCTGGCCGGCTTCCTGCCGATGCTGCTCGTCGCGTTCGCGTACAAGGAGCTGAACAAGGACTTCCCGGACTGCGGCACGTCCTTCACCTGGGGTGTCCGGGCCTTCGGTCCCCGGGTCGGCTGGATGGCCGGGTGGGGCCTGACGGTGGCGACCATCATCGTGCTCTCCAACCTGGCCGGGGTCGCGACCGACTTCCTGTACCTGATGCTCGGGGAGATGACCGGCAGCAGCTGGGTCACCGAACTCGACCAGAACAAGGCCGTCCACCTGCTCACCGTGGTCCTGCTGATCGCCGGCGCCACCGCGATGAGCTACCGGGGGATGACCGCGACCAAGTGGTTCCAGTACAGCCTGGTCGGCCTCCAGCTGGCCGTGCTGCTGCTCTTCTCCGTCATCGCCATCGGGAAGGCCGCCTCGGGCGACCTGCCCGACTCGATCGGCTTCTCCTTCTCCTGGCTCAACCCGCTCGAGGTCAGCTCGTTCAGCGCGTTCACCGCCGGGCTGTCGCTGTCGATCTTCATGTACTGGGGCTGGGACACCTGCCTGACCATGAACGAGGAGACCCAGGGCAGCGCCAAGACCCCCGGTCGCGCCGCGATGATCTCCATGGTCACCCTGGTCGGCTCGTACCTGCTGGTCGCGATCGCCTCCCAGATGTTCGCGGGCGTCGGCAGCACCGGCAACGGCCTCGGCAACCCGGCCACCGCCGACAACGTCTTCTCCGCGCTGGCCCGTCCGGTGCTCGGCTCGCCGTGGAGCATCCTGCTCTTCCTGGCCGTCGTCGCCAGCGCCGCCGCCAGCCTGCAGACCACCTTCATCCCGGTGGCCCGCACCCTGCTCGCGATGAGCGCCTACCGCGCCGTGCCGCCGCGCTTCGGCGCCGTCCACCCGCGCTTCCGCACCCCCGGCTACGCCACCGTCGCGGCGGGCATCGCCACCGCGGTCTTCTACGTCGGGATGAGCCTGATCAGCGAGAACGTCGTCCAGGACACCATCCTGGCGCTCGGTCTGATGATCTGCTTCTACTACGCGCTGACCGCCTTCGCCTGCGTCTGGTACTTCCGCCGTTCGCTGCGCACCGGTGTCCGCGCGCTGCTGCTCAAGGGCGTCGCCCCGTTCGTCGGCGGCGTGCTGCTCACCGCGGTCTTCCTCCAGACCCTCACCGACGCCTGGGCCCCCGACTACGGCAGCGGTTCGGTCTTCGGCATCGGCTCGGTCTTCGTGATCGGCGTCGGCATCCTGCTGCTCGGCGCGGGCCTGATGACCTGGTACGGCTTCATCCGGCCGGAGTTCTTCCGCGGCGAGACGCTGCACAAGGACACCCCGGCACTGGTCGTGGAGGACTGACTACCGCTACCGTGGGGCGCATGAAGCGCTTCATCGGCCTGTGCTGGTGGCCGTCCTAGGACGGCCACACCACTCGCCTGAGCAGGGCCGTCCGGGATGGACGGCCCTGCTGCGTTTTCCGTAGGACGGGCCCCTCGCCCCGGACGGCCGCCACCACCGCCGTACCGAGGAGAGACACCTTGACCACCGCCACCGTCCCTACCGCCACCGTCCCCACCACTGCCGGTCCCGCCGCCGCCGCGGCCACCGCCGTCGCCGCCGCGTCCGTCCTGTCCGACGACCCGGCAGCCCACCGCGTCCTCACCGGGGACCGCCCCACCGGACCGCTCCACCTCGGCCACTACTTCGGCACCCTGCGCAACCGGGTCCGGCTCCAGGACCAGGGCGTCGAGATGTTCGTCGTGGTCGCCGACTACCAGGTCATCACCGACCGCGACCTCGCCGACCGGCTCGCCGAGCACACCGAGAACCTCGTCCTCGACTACCTCGCCGCCGGCCTCGACCCCGAGCGGGCGACGATCTTCCCGCACAGCGCCGTCCCCGCCCTCAACCAGCTGCTGCTCCCCTTCCTCAGCCTGGTCAGCGTCGCAGAGCTGGGCCGCAACCCCACCGTCAAGGACGAGATCACCCACTCCCGGCAGTCCGCCGTCAGCGGGCTGATGTTCACCTACCCCGTCCACCAGGCCGCCGACATCCTCTTCTGCAAGGCCGACCTGGTCCCGGTCGGCCAGGACCAGCTGCCCCATCTCGAAGTCGCCCGCACCGTCGCCCGCCGCTTCAACGAGCGCTACCCGCACGCCGACGGCAGCGCCGTCTTCCCCCGCCCGCAGGCCCTGCTCTCCGAAGCCCCGATGCTGCTCGGCACCGACGGCGGAAAGATGAGCAAGAGCCGGGGCAACGCCGTCGCCCTCGGCGCCACCGAGGACGAGACCGCCCGGATCATCCGTGGCGCCAGGACTGACGCCGACCGCCGGATCGGCTACGACCCGGTCGACCGGCCCGAGGTCTCCAGCCTCGTCCTGCTCGCCGCCCTCTGCCAGGACCGGGCCCCCGAGGCCGTCGCCGAGGAGATCGGCGACGGCGGCGCCGCCGCGCTCAAGCGCACCGTCACGGAGTCCGTCAACGAGTTCCTCCGCCCGCTGCGCGCCCGCCGCGCCGAACTCGCCGCCGACCGGGGCCACCTGCGGCAGGTCCTGCGCGACGGCGCCGAGCGGGCCAACGCCGTCGCCGACGCCACCCTCGCCGAGGTGCGGGAGGTGATGGGGGCGGCGATCTGAAGAGCCCTCACGCCGGCCGGCGGACATCGGCCGGTCGGCACGGGGCATATCGTCACCGGGCGGTCGCGGCCACGGCGCGACCGCCCGAACCCCGCTTCCGCGTCCGAAAGGTGGCCCGGCCCATGGACCAGCACCCGACCACACCCGGCCAGGGGCTGACCCGCCCGCCGCACCTGCGCCCCGGCGACCACGTCGCCGTCGTCGCCCCCAGCGGTCCCGTCGACGCCGAACGTCTCACCGCCGGGTGCGCGATCCTCCGCTCCTGGGGGCTCCGCGTGACCGTCGCCCCGCACGTCCTCGACACCCACCCCACCCTCGGCTACCTGGCCGGCACCGACGCCGACCGCGCCGCCGACCTCCAGACCGCCTGGCTCGACCCCACCGTCGACGCCGTCATCTGCGCCCGCGGCGGGTACGGCGTGCACCGCATCGTCGACCTGCTCGACTGGACCGCGATGCGCGCCGCCGCCCCCAAGCCCTTCATCGGCTTCAGCGACGTCAGCTCCCTGCACGAGGCCTTCGCCCGGCGGCTCGGCCTCGCCACCCTGTACGGACCGCTGGCCGCCGGCGCCTCCTTCGTCTCCGACGGCCCGACCGCCGAGCACCTGCGCCGCACCCTCTTCGACCCCGCCGCCGTCACCGTCCTCACCTCGCCCACCGCCGCCCCGCTCGTCCCCGGCCGCGCCCGCGGCGTCACGGCCGGCGGCTGCCTCCACGTCCTCACCGCCGAGCGCGGCACGCCCGCCGCCCGTCCCTCGTACGAGGGCGCCGTCCTGCTGCTCGAAGACGTGAACGAGCACCCCTACCAACTCGACCGGCTGCTGACCCAGCTCCTGCGCTCCGGAGCCCTCGACGGCGTGGCCGGCCTGGCCCTCGGCTCCTGGGAGGGCTGCGGACGGCCCCAGCGGGTCCGGGACGTGATGCTCGACCGGCTCGGCGGGCTCGGCGTCCCCGTGCTCTGGGAACTGGGCTTCGGCCACTGCCCCTCCACCCTCACCGTCCCGCTCGGCGTGCCCGCCCTGCTCGACGCCGACGCCGGCACCCTCACCCTGGACCTGCCCGCCCTCGCCGACCGCTGAGCAAAGCCGACCGCTGAGCAAAGAGGTGCACTGAGTAAAGAGGCGCACTGAGCAAAGAGGCGTACTGAAGCAGGAGGCGCGCGCTGAGTAGGGTGCGGCCATGAACGAGGACCGCCTCACCGCCCTTGCCCTCGGCTTCCTCCGAGGCCCGGGCAGCAACGCCCGTACGATCCTCGGACTTGCCGGCCCGCCCGGCGCCGGCAAGTCCACCCTGGCCCGCCACCTGGTCGCCGAGGTCGAGCGGGCCGAAGGCCCCGGCACCGCCGCCTACGTCCCGCTCGACGGCTTCCACCTCTCCGGCGCCCAGCTCGACCGCCTCGGCCTGACCCACCGCAAGGGCGCCCCGGCGACCTTCGACGCCCACGGCTACGTCGCCCTGCTGCGCCGGATCGCCGGCGACCGGTTCCAGGACATCTACGTCCCGGACTTCGACCGCACCCTGGACGAGCCGGTCGCCGCCCGCCACGTGGTCCGCCCGCGGACCCGGCTCGTCATCACCGAGGGCAACTACCTCGCCTCCGCCGAAACCCCCTGGCCCGACGCCCGCCGCCTGCTGCACGAGCTCTGGTACGTCCACGCCGAGGACGAGGTCCGCGAGGAGCGCCTGCTCCGGCGGCACCGCGACGGCGGCCGTGACGAGGCCACCGCCCGCCACTGGGTCACCGGCAACGACCACCCCAACGGCGAGTATGTGAAGCCCGGCCGGGCGCTCTGCACCCGCACCGTCTCCGGGACGGGTTTGCCTCCGGTGCCGGACAGGGGTAGTGTTTCCTAGTCGCTCGGCAGGGAGCACCGGACACGCGTCTGCGCGGACGGTCCCGGAGCGGCCAATCCTCTGAAACACCACTTCCGGCTCGTGCCGGTCGTTTGCGCTTTTCGGCGCTGTGACCTGGTGCTTATTCGGCGTGCTCGTTTTATCGGGTTGCGGTCGGATTCGCTTTTCGGAGCG
>NZ_JBHUAL010000170.1:0-21640 GCF_042789775.1 Kitasatospora sp. NPDC056800
TCCCCTTTTTTTTTGTGTCTGGGGGGCTGGTTTTTGTTAAAAACAGCCCGCCCCCTGCCCGCCCGCCGGCGGGCCCCCCGCGGGCGGCCGGCCGGTCGCGGAACGTACGGCCTCCCCGCCGAACCGGCGTCGCTCAGACCACCGCCCCGTTGTGGTCGCGCGCCCGGGCCGTGCCCGCCGCGTGAGGCGCCGGTGCCTCCCCGGCCTCCTGCGGCCGGTCCGGGAACCGTTCCTGGAGCAGGACGACCACCGGCATCGCGGTGAACACCGTCGACGCGGTGCCCAGCAGGACCCCGGCCAGCAGCGCCACCGAGAAGTCGGCGAGCGAGTCGCCGCCGAAGGCCGCCAGGGCCACCAGGACGAACAGCGCCCCCATGCCGGTGTTCACCGTCCGAGGGAGGGTCTGCGCCACGGCGCGGTCCGCGAGATCCGCCCAGTTCGCCTTCGTCCCGGTCCGGCGCAGCTCGCGCAGCCGGTCCAGGACCACCACCGTGTCGTTGACCGAGTACCCGACGATGGTGAGCAGCGCGGCGAGGAAGACGCTGTCCACCGGCTTGCCCAGCCAGGCGAAGAGGCCGAGGACGAGCAGCAGGTCCTGCGCCATCGCGATCACCGCGGCCGCCGCGAAGGCCCACCGGAAGCGGATCGTGAGGTAGAGCAGTTGGGCGGCGACCGCGAGCCCGAGCGCGGCCAGCGCGTAGCCGCGCAGCTCGCTGCCGAGGCTCGGCCCGATCAGCTCGTCGCGCTCCACGGACAGCTCGCCGGTGACGCCGGTGAGTGCCTCCCGGATGCGCTGCTGCTGGTCGTCGCCGGTCTCCTTGGTGCGGACGGACACCCCGGTGTCGCCGGTGGTCTGAACCACGGCCTGCGGGAACCCGGCGCCGACCACCGCCGCGCGGGCGGCGTCCGCGTCGACCCGCTGCGCGGCGGTGTACTGCGCCACCCGGCCGCCGGTGAACTCGACGCCGAAGTCCAGGCCGCGCCCGCCGATCCCGGCCACGGCGAGCAGCAGCAGCCCGGCGCAGACGCCCAGCCAGCGCCGCCGGTGGCGCATCAGCCGGGGCGGCCGCCGGGTCAGCCGGGTCCGGAGCCGGCCGACGGTGGCCATGCCGGTCAGGGCGGGCCGCCGGGCGACGGCGGGCCGGCGCACCGCCCACTCGGCGAGCAGCCGGGTGATCAGCATGGCCGAGAACATCGAGGCCAGCACGCCGATCGAGAGCGTCACCCCGAAGCCCTTGACCGGGCCGGTGGCGAACACGAAGAGCAGACCGGCGGCGAGCAGCGTCGTCACGTTGGAGTCGGCCACCGCGCTCCATGCCTTCGCGAACCCGACGCGCAGCGGGCGCCGAAGGTCCCGTTCCCTGCCGGGGCCGGCCGCGCGTGGAGCGGTGTACTCCTCCCTGGCCCGTTCGAAGACCAGCACGTTGGCGTCCACCGCCATGCCGATGGCGAGCACGAAGCCGGCCAGCCCGGGCAGGGTGAGCGTCGCGCCGAGCGCGACCACGGCGGCGTACGAGATCAGTCCGTAGAGGGCGAGGGCGACGGTGGCCAGCACACCGAGCAGGCGGTACACCGTGATGACGAAGGCCCCGGTGCACAGCAGGCCGATGGCCGCGGCCAGGGCGCTGGCCCGAATCGCCTCGGCGCCGAGGGTGGGGCCGACGGTGCTCTGCTCGATCACCGTCACCGGGACGGGCAGGGCACCGCCCTTGACCAGGGCGGCGAGATCGCGGGCCTCGTCGGCCGAGAATCCGCCGGTGATCTGGGTCGAACCACCGGTGATCCCCTGCCCGCAGGGCACGCTGTCCTGGACGCCAGGGGCGGACAGGACGCGGTCGTCGAGCACGATGGCGACCCGGCGGGCGGGGTCGGCCGGCGCGGCGCACGCGGCTTCCCCGGTGAGCCGGGCCCAGGCGTCGCCGGCCGAGCCGCGGAAGGAGAGGTCGATGCTCCAGCCGAGGCCCGTCCGGGTGTCGAGGACGGCCGAGGCGTCCTTGACGCCGTCGCCGGTCAGCACCGGCGGACCCAGCCGCAGGTGGCCACCGGGGAGTCCGGGATCGGCGAGGACCCGGGAGCCGTCCGCCGCCGGGGGCCCGGCCGGGCCGTCAGCGGTCGCGGTGACGGCGTGGAAGGTGAGCTGGGCGGTGCGGCCGATGACCCCGGCGGCCTCGCGGGGGTCCTGGACGCCGGGGAGTTCGACGACGATGCGCCGCTCCCCGGCGCGGGCGAGCGAGGGTTCGGCGACACCGAGACCGTCGACCCGGCGGCGCAGCACCTCCAGCGCCCGGTCGGTGGCGTCCGCGTCGGCGCGGACAGTGGGCGAGTCCTGGGTCTCCAGGACGATCCGGGTGCCGCCGCGCAGGTCGAGCCCGAGGCGGGGCGGGGTGGTCAGGGCGACGTAGAACGAGACGCCGACGACGGCGAGCGCGACGAGCGCGCGCCAGAACGCGGCACGGCGAATAGGCATGGGTACTCCACGGGCGGTCCGCGGGAGCCGGGCGTCCGCAGGGGGACGCCGCACCCGGGACGGGCGGACGCGAGGGGACGGCGCGCCGCCGGGAACGCTCCGGGCACGGTGGCCGGAGCCCTCCCGTCCGGGCCGCGGGCAGGCCGCGGCACCCGGATCGGCGGGCGCGGTGGAACGTCAGCTGGACCGGGTGGAAGGGGGACCGCGGGTGTGGCGGGGGTCGTAGCGATCGGACGGCGGCGCCCGCTCCTGGCGCGGCCCCGGGGCGTACATCCCGGGCCGGGGCCGGGGGGCGTCCGTCCGGCCGGACGGGAGCGCGACCGGCGGCAGCGCGGGCAGCCGGACACCGGCCTCGGCGGCGGCCGTCTGCCGCTGGGCGACGTCGTGGCGGGGGCGGTCCGCAGCGCGCCGGACCTCCGCGCCCGCCGGGCCGAGCCGTACGACGGCGGGGGCCGCCGGGGCGGCGACGGCGGGCGGCGTGCCGGGGGCCGGCTGCGCCGCGCCCGTCGCCGTGGCCGTCGTCGTGCCGAGGAGGACCTGGCAGACGGCCCAGGCCGCGAGGAACGCCCAGGACAGCGCGGCCGCCGCGGTCCGACGTACCCGTCGCTCCACTCCGACCCCCTCCCCGCTCGTGCCGTCACCAGGCCCCGCCCGCAAGAAGCTCTCACTGTAGGCGACGACACCGTCGTGCGGGGAGGCCAGGGCGGCGGAGCGGCCCGGCCGAGGCCGGGGTCACGGTCCGGCGGGGACCTGCGCGTTGGCGTGAGGGCGCCCTCCCGAAGGACGGAGCCCTTGAGCCGGCGTCCTTGATCCGGCGTCCGCGGATCGGTGCCGCCGGCCGAGGAAGTAGCCGATCTCCAGCGTGCACCCGCCGTACGATCGCTCGCTCCGCCTGCGCGGGGAGGCCCGAACCGAGGACGTCGACCCCTTGGACTTCCACGCGTCCGCCTCGCCCATGGACAGACGAAGGCCGTCGGCACGCTCGACGGGATCGCCGTTCGCGCTCTCATCGCGCTCCGGCGGCATGGCGGTCGGGCTGGTCGGCCGCTTGGCGTCGCCTTCCCGCTCTGTCATCCTGCGGGAACGGTGGCCGGGGGAGGGCCGTCGGGTGGTCCGTGCTTCAGGGGGTTTGATGGGATCGGTCGGTGTGGTGTGCGCGGTGGCCGCGCTCCTCGGGGCGGCGCTGCTGCGATGGCAGCCGGCCCGGGGGAGGGCTGACGGCCTGACAGCCGCGGCGATCGCGGGGGTACGTGGGGGGTCGAAGGCCGCACTGGTGGTGGCCGTCGTCGAGCTGCACCTCGCGGGGGTGCTCGACACCGACCGACGGGGCCGCCTGCGGCGGGTGGTGCACGCCCACTCAGGGCAGGACGCAACTCCACTGCACCGGGCAGCGCGGACGGCGTTCGGCCGGGACCTGTCCTGGGCCGACGCCGTGACCACCCCACCTGTGCGGCGGGCCCACGAGGAGACCCGCACCGACCTGGTCCGCCGCGGCCTGCGCTGCGGTCCGGCCCGGCTGGCCACATCCAGCGTGCTGGCTGCGGCCACGTGCGCCACGGGCGCGTTCGCCACCGCCCGGGGCGCCTGGTGGACAGGACTGCCCATGACCGTACTCCCGCTCATGCTGCTCTGCGCTCCGGCCCGCACCCTCGCCGGACACAGGCTGCTCCGCGAGCTGCGCCGCCGGCACCCCCTGAACGGGGCGGCGACATCAGGTGGCACACCATCGGAGCCTGACGGGGCAGGACTGTTGACCGCGCTGTACGGACGCCGGGCGCTGCGCCTGCTGCTGCCGGACTTCGCCGCCCGGGCCGCGCTCCTCGGCGGGCGCGGGGCCCGGGAGACCGTCGCCCGCACCGGCAGCGACTACGGCCCGTACGAGGGGTCCGGCGACGCCGCGATCTACGGCGGCGACCTCTGATCTCGGGTGACCCCGAATGCCGCTGCCGGTACAGGCGCCCGTCGGCGGAATGCGGCTCAGCACCGCTGCCGGGCCCTCCCGCCGCGGTGCGCGCCAGCGCGGACCTGTGGCCCGCCGGTCCGCACACCGCACCGACCACGACGCCCCATCGGCCCCGCCAGTGCGGAGGCTTGCCTGCGGCCTTCTCCGCACCGCATGTGGCTCATGCGGCCCGATCCTGTCAACAGCCGGTGGTGGCAGGTGTGTTCAGCAGGGGACGGCCTGGGCGCCGATGAGGCCCTGGCCGGTGGCGGCGGCTCTTCGCCAGACCGGTACGAGGTCGTCGAGCAGGGCGGCGGCGTCCTCTTCCGAGACTTCGTCCAGGATGTCGTACAGGCGCTGCTCCACGGTGCTGCGCTGGTCGGGTGTCAGGTCGAGTGCGGCCTGGACGGCGGGGAGCGTGGCGCGGACCTCCTGCGGGGTGAGGACGAAGTGGCCGAACCAGCCGGGCAGGGCGAGGAACCGCTCGGCTCGGAGCGCGTGGGCGAGGCCGACGGCGGGGTAGCCCTTGCGGCAGGAGGACTCCAGGAACGGGCCGGCCGCCTCGTGGGTGCCCCAGATCCCGAAGAGCACGTCGAGATGGTCGTCGAGGAGGTAGGGGGCGGCCAGGTCGTGGAGCTCCGTCACGTCCGGTCGTCCCGGGCTTTCGTGGCGCCACCGCTCCAGCCCCTCGCGGCCTGCCGCCGCCTGGGCGTCGATCAGGGGCGTGAACACCGGGGCCACGTCGGCGACCACGTCGACGGGCACCGGCATCACGACCCAGTACCCCCTGAAGCTCATACCGCGAGGATAGGCGGACCGTGTGACACCCGGGCCGGTGTTCCGGAGGCCGTTAGCGGCGGCCGACGATGGCGTTGGCGGCGGTGTGGCGGGAGGACGGGTCGTCGGGGCCGCCCGGTGTCCTGGCGACGATGGAGTCGGGGGTGAAGTTCCACCCGGGCTTGCCCGTGTCGGCGAGGGGGGTGCTGGCGACGGCGAACCCGGAGCCGTCGGCGGGGGCGGCGACCTCGCTCAGGGTGGCGTTGCCGTCGCGGTGGGAGGCCCGCAGTCCGTTGTACGTGCCGTGGATGGTCTGGCCGCCGTCGCGCAGCGGGCTGAGTGAGGCGGTGGGGGTCTGGTACGGGTCGCCGGCCGGGCCGAGGTTCGTGAAGACGATGCTCGCGGTCGGTTTCGTCGGGTCCGCCTTCCCGGCTGCGACGGCCAGGTTGCGTGCGGCGGCGGCGTCCGCGGGAAGGGTCCCCACCGCGGGGTCGGGCGGGACGTAGGCGGCGATGTGGGTGGCGGTGTCGGGGTTGCCGTAGGCGAGGACGGCGCCCGGGACGTGGGACACCGAGCGGGGGTCGTCCACGCTGAGCAGGAGCTGGGGCGGTACGCCGGGGGTGTCGATCTGCTTCTGGAGGGCGTCGAGGCCGTCCAGGTTCGCCTGGGTGATGTTCTGCGAAGGGGGGCCGGTGAGTTCTCGCGCCATCTCCTCGCGGAGCTGGGGCAGCCAGGCCCGGTTGGCCTGGTCACGGACCTCGGCGGGCACGCCGTCCAGGGACCCGATCCAGCCGGGGCGGTCCTGGATGAGCTGCTGCCGGGTGGCCTCGGGCAGGGAGTCCCACCACGCCCGGTTGGATTCGGGGTTGCCGCCGCCGCTCCCTACGCCGCCGCCCGGCATCCGGTCGAGTTCGGCGACGGCCTTGGTGATCTCGGCGACCTTCTCCGGGTAGTAGTCCCCGTCCTGCTTGGCGATGTAGTCGAAGGCGGCCAGGGCCCGGGCGAGCCGGTCGTCGTCGCCCCGGGCGGAGGTGCACAGGGCGTCGATGTCCGTCACGAGGCGGTCCCGGGCGGCCTCCACCTCCTTGCGCCACTCGGGGTCGTTGCGGGAGTGCTGGTCGGGCGGCAGGACGCGCACCACCGGTGTGGCGTTCACGTCGGCGGCGACGATCTCCAGGCAGTTGCCGGTCGCCCGCGTGATGAGCGTCTGCTGGCGTGCCTGCAGGAGGAGGACGCTGTCGATGCCGTCGGTCAGCATCCGGCGCAGGTCCTCGATGAACTGGTCGACGAGCAGCAGTTGGTTGGTGCGGTTCTGGAGCGCGGTGGTGGTCGCGTCCGAGGCCTGGCCGTGCCAGGACGAGGAGGCGAGGGTGCGCTGCATCGTCTGCCAGGCGGTGACCTGCTGCTTGTACCTGCCCTCGAAGGTCGTCAGGACCTGGACGGCCGTCCTGAGCGTGCCGACATCGGCTTCCTTGATCATTCCCCAGTAGTGCGGCATCAGCCCTGCCCCCCTGTCCCGGTCTGCGCACCGGCGCCGTCGACCGTCGAGGCGGCGCCGTTGTCCGTGTTCTCGTAACTCCTGGCGATGATGGACAGGTTGCCGGCCGCCTCCGCCAGGGTTCTGGTGGTGATGCGGTCGATGTGCTCGCCCAGGTCGTGGAGGGCGGCCTGGGCCGCTCCTTCGAAAGACCAGTTCGGCAGGCCCAGGACCGGCGGCGTGTGGCCGAACGCCTCCGCCCAGTCCTGCTGGATGCCCTTCGCCACCGCGTAGCCGCTCTTCGACGCGTCGCGCAGGTCCTGCGGATTCACTCGGAACCCTGCCATCGTCTCAGCCCCCTCAGACACACCAGTTGCGTGATCGAACCGCCGCCCAGCGTAAACGACGAGCCCGAACAAGCCCAACACACCAGAGTTTTGACGGACAGTCGGAATAGGTGCCATCCATCGTCCCCGGGGTCCGACTGCGGGATCGAGCCCCGGGTGGCACTCGGGCTCCCGACCACTGCCACCCGGCCTCGGCCCTTCGAGGTGGCGTACGACCCGGTCATCGAGCAGATCGTCCCCCGGTTCGATGATGTGCTCCAAGGACTTGGTCGTCGACGCCGTCGAGACGATCCGCCCCGCCGACCACCACCGGCCTGCACACGAGCTGATCCACTGCGCGGTCCTCGACCTGTATGCCCGCGGTGACCCGGCCGACGAGGGCGCCGATGCCCCTGGTGACGAGTCGGTCGTCGGCATGGGCCGTAGTCCCAGTAGCGGTCCGGGTAGTCCCCGCAGGGAAACTGCTGGACCTGCAGGCCTTCCTCCCGGCCCCTGCGATTGTCCGTGACTTCGACCAGCTCACCGCGGACAATCCCGGAGGCGGCTAGGGCGGGAACCATCCGGCTCACACTTCCCGGAGCTGGCCGATCAGGGCCGCCCGCGCCGTCACCAGCTCGGCCTCCAGCCGCCGCAGCACCGCCAGGTGCGCCCGTACCCCGTCCGCCACCACCGGCTCGGTGCCCGGCTCCAGGCCGTCGTCCGTCCGGGCCCGCAGACGCTCCTGATCGACCAGCGGCCCGACGGCGTCCTGCTCCGACCGCGCTGCCTGCCGCACCTCGTGGGCGCTCTGCCTGGTGGGACCGTACCTCGGCCAGACAACGCGTCGCCTCCCGCAGCCGGGACTACCGGAGCTCCGCCAGGCCCCGTCGACGGCCGGCTGCCACGCGGCCGGACCCGGTCCCATGGCCGTGTCCGCGGCCAAGCCGGGTTGTCCGCCGCTCACCTGGGTCTCGGCCAGTTCTTGTAGATGGACAATCCAACAGGCCGCAGTGTGGAGCCACCACCGGCACTTCGGACAACGTGGAAGGTCCTGCGGTACGGCCGGCTCCGCCTACGAACGGGGCCGACCGCACCGCGAACGGCCCGACGCCACGGGGGAGTGACGAGCACCGCGGGCCCGCCGCATCGGCGACACCGTTCGACAGGAGCCGGGGCCCCGCTCGGATCGTCCGGAGCACCGCGTGTGAACAGCGCTCCCAACCGCAAGACCGACAGGAATGAGGAAACACATGCGCAAGCACTTCGCCCTGGCCGCGGCCAGCGCGGTCCTGATGCTCGCCTCCGCGACCGGCACCGCCACGGCCCAGGCCGCCGTCGGAGAGCGGAGCGGCTCCCCCACCGTGATCTACCCGATCGCCGTCAGCGGCGACTCCCTGGCCACGGTGTGGGACAACTGCCTGCACACCCAGGCGTGCCTGTTCACCGACACCAACGGCGGCGGCCTGATCTGGGAGGTGCCCAGCGCCGGGTCCTTCAAGCTCGCCAACTACGGTTTGGACAACAAGGTGAGCTCCTTCTGGAACCGCAGTGGCGGCACCCTGAGCCTGTTCGACGGCTCCGACTTCACCGGATACCTGGTCGGATCCGGCCCGTTCGGCTCACCGGTGAACGTCCCGTGGGGGGTGAACGACAGGGCGAGCTCCATCACGCTCTACTAGCCCGTTGCGAACGTGTTGGTCACGGCCACGCTTCGAGGGCCGTGACCAGCACTGCCACTTCCTGCGTTTCCTGCGACTCATGGCGGAGGCGGCCGAGGGACCGAGAGCCATGGCCCATGGGAAGAGTCCTGTCCTGGTGTTCCACATGATCTTCGCGTGGAACACCAGGGCAATGAGCGGACGCCGTACGCTCACGGCCCGGCGTCCCCGGCATCACCTGCCCGGTGGTGCACATCCTCAAGGTCCGACCACGCGTCCGGTACGGGCCGGCTGTACGTCAACGGCCGCCCGCTGAACCGCTGGTGCGCCGAGCAACCGCGCGAGCAGGTGCCGGAGCCGGCCTCGGACGGCGACCGCCTTCAGGCGATGCTCGCGAGTGGCTGGACTCCCCGGCTGGAGACCGCGCCCTGGCCTGGTCGGCGTGCCCCGCATCGACCCCGTTTCGCCCGCCGCACCACTCCGTTGCCACCACACCGTCAGTCCGCACCAGCCTTCCCCGCCGTGGATCACGAGTGGCCCACCCGGACGGCACGAGGAGGCGCTCCGGGCCCGCTCGGGCGATCGCCCGGCCCGGTGGCCCGGTCGCGCGTTCGAGTGGTGTCGAGCCGCCGGTCGAGCGAGATCGGCGCTGCGCTCCTGCTCGTCGAGGGCGTCAGGTGCATGGGTGGGAGGGGCACTTCGGTGCCCGGTCCCTGTTCCCGGAGTACGGAGCGTTCATGTCACCGCTGTCCGTGGCCCGTCGCCTGGTCGTCGTTCTGCTGTCCCTGCTCGCCGTCGCCATCGCCGGCGGTACGGCAACAGCGTCCGCCGCCGCGGCGAGTGCGGGGGTCCGAACGGGAGTGGACTGGGATGCCGTCGCCAGGTGCGAGAGCGGAGGGCGCTGGCAGGCCGACACCGGCAACGGCTACTACGGGGGGCTGCAGTTCGACAGCGGGACCTGGCGCTCGAACGGCGGTCTCGCCTACGCGCCGCGCGCGGACCGGGCGACCCGCGAACAGCAGATCGCCGTGGCCGAACACCTCGCCGAGCGCCGCGGCCTGACCCCGTGGCCGGCCTGCGGAGCCCGTGCCGCACACAGCGGCGACCACCCGGCCGCTCACACCGGCAGCCACCGGCCGGTGCACACCCGGCCTCATGCCTCCGCCACCCCGCCATCCCACGCCGACGCTCCGGTCTGCACGGACGACGACGAGGACTGCCCGGACACCTGGACCGTGGAACCCGGCGACACCCTCGGCGGCATCGCCGAGGCCTTCGTCACGGACGGCGGCTGGCCCGCCCTCTACGAACTCAACCAGGACACCATCGGCGACGACCCCGACCTGCTCCTGCCCGGCCAGGTCCTCGCACTGCGCTGACGCCCGTCGGCGGAGCGGGCCCGTACGAGCGGCGGCTCGCTGATCAGGATCAGGCCCGTTCCCCTCCGCCGACCTCGTCGAGGTGTGCGGCGACGACCAGGGGAGACCACAAAGTGACCCGCTTCTGATCCGCCGTACGTGGTCCTCGTTTCACCCGTTGCCGACAATCGTCACTGACCCCTGATGCAGGATGTGGTCATGAAGCATCGGTGGCGTGCCGGAGTAGCATCAGCGGTGGTGTTCAGCATTGCGGTGTGCTTGATCGGCCTGTGGTGGACGGTAGTTGAGTTGCCGAAGGCGAAGGCGGACTCCGATCCGGCGGGAGTGCTGGCCCTCCTGCCCAGCCTGGTGGGCGTGGTCCTCGGGGGATGGGGAGCATGGGCGGGGATCAGGGCCCTACAGGACCAGCAGACGGCCCCGGCGATCGCGGAGAAGCTCGCCGGACGGGTGGCCGAAACGGAAGGCGAGCAGTACCAGCAGTTGCTGGGCAGTGGACGGGCAGCACCGGACGGACGGATCGACCTCCCCTTCGCGGCTACCGGGACGGGGGGTTCACGCGCCGACGGAACGTTGGAGGGGATCGCCGACTACTACCGGGCCCTGCGCCCTGGGCGGGTGGTCATCACCGGTACACCGTCCACCAACCCGGGCGGGCAGAGCAGCGGGGACGCGGGAACGGGCAAGACCGTGCTCGCGCTGTCCCTGATCCTGGGCTTGGCGCGGGAACGTTCCCCGCTGGATCCGGTGCCGGTACGACTGACCGCGGCGTCCTGGCCCGGCACCGAGGTACGGGACTGGCTCCGGACACACCTGACCGACGTCTACCGTCTTTCCCGCCGTGAAGCCGCCCGCCTGGTGGCCGCCAACCTCGTCCTGCCGGTCGTCGACGGCCTGGACGAGATGGACCCGGGCTCGGCCCCCGGCTACGGTTCACGCGCCGCCGCCCTCCTCGCCTGCGTCAACCGGTTCGGGCACGGTGGCGCACACTGCCCGGTCGTCGTGACCTGTCGGCACGCCCACTACCAGGCCCTGGTGGAGGAAGAGGCGGAGCCCGGAATCTGGGCACACATCGCCGTGGCCCGCGTCGACGCCTCCCGTGCTCGCAGCTACCTGTCGCAACGCGTCGCCAACAGGGAGCGGAGCCGGGCCCGTTGGCAGCCGGTCCTCTCCGCCCTCGACACGGTGGCGGCGGGCCCGGCCGACACCGTGCCGCCGGAATACACCCTGCTGGCCGACGCATTGGACACGCCCTGGCGACTCACCCTGGCCGCCACCGTCTTCCAGGAGCGCGCCGCCGACGGACGGTACCTGCGTGACCCCGCCCAACTCCTCGCGCTGGCTGCGAACGGGCAGTTGTACGAGTACCTCCTGGACCACTACATCGGTGCCGCCGTGGCCGCTTCCCACCGCGGGGCGGCCGACACGTCCCGGCCGTCGAGCAGCGACAGCCCTCCACGGCTGGATGCCGCCACCACCTGGCGCTGCCTCGCCTTCCTCGCCCGCTACCTCAACGACAACGGCGGCCCGGGAGGCGGCTCACCCCGGCGCGTCGCAGGACGGGCGCTGAGCAGCACCGACCTGGTCCTCCACGAACTGTGGCCCCTGGGCGGGAAGCACCGGACACGGTTGACCGAAGGCGTTCTGGCCGTGGCGGCGCCACTTGCTCTGGTCAGTCTTGCCTGGCAGGTGGCATGGCCGTGGCTGTACTTCCCTGTTCTCGCCCTGCTCTACCGCCCGGCATGGCCGAAGCCACGGCGAATCGACCTCGGCCGTCTTCGCACCCTGGCGGGCCGACGCGCTCTCACGCTGGGGGCCACGGTCGGCTCCGCGATCGCTTTCCTGATCAGTTTCGGTCTGGTCTATGCGAAGGGCGGCCTCCACGGCAACCTCAAAGACCCTCTGGTGTTCTGCCTAGCCGTCGGGCTTGCGACCGGGCTCCCGATCGGCCTCGCACGCGGACTCATGATCAAGCACGAGCGAGTGGGAGTGCTTCCGCGTCGCCTCATCCGCATGGACCTCACCGCCGCCCTTGTGTTCGGCCCCGTGACAGGGATTGGCGCCCCGCTCGTGTTCGGGCTCGTAGGTTTCCTCGTACACGCCGCCACTGACGGACTCGATTCTTCGAGGTTCGAGGTTCTGTTGATGTCCCTCGCCGGATTGGTCATCGGGATCTTCATATTCGCCATCCCTGCTGCGGGTGGCTCGGCAGCCTTGCGGTACTTCGCGTTCCTCCTGCACACGCGCAGGAAGCTGCCCTGGCGGCTGGGCCGCTTCCTCGACGCCTGCTACGAACTCGGCATCCTGCGCCTGTCCGGGACCGCATGGCAGTTCCGCCACCGTGAACTCCAGGACCACCTCGCCACCCGCGCCATGCCATCATCACCCAGCCCGTGAAGGAGCGGTCCGTCGCGGCGGGCACGCTCCGTCTCCGGGCCGTGCTGTCAGAGCCCGGTGCGATGCTCAACCACCATGGACACCCAGCAGTTCTGGAACCTGATCGAGGATGCCCGCTCGCGAGTGCCGGCCCCGGACAACGGCCACGCTGTTGCGATCCGGGCCGGCGCGCTACTCGCGCTTCGCCCCGCCGGGGAGATCGTCGCCGCCGAGCAGGTCCTGCGGAACCTGATGGCCGACTCGTACCGGGCTCCGCTGTGGGGCGCCGCCTACCTGATCAACGGCGGTTGCTCCGACGACGGTTTCGACTACTTCCGGGGTTGGCTGATCACACAGGGCCGCACGACCTTCGACAGCGTCATCACCGACCCGGACCGGCTCGCCGCGCTCCCGGCCGTACAGGCGTACGCCGCCGACGGGATCGACATCGAATGCGAAGAAGCCCTGAGCATCGCCTGGAGCGCTTACCGGGAAGCCACCGGTGAAGACCTCCCCGACGAGGCCCTCACCGTTCCGTACCCGCCGCTGGACCCGGCCTGGAACTTCGACTTCGGCGACGGTGACCAGCTGAGCCGACGGCTGCCACGCCTGGCGGCGTTGTATTCGGAGTGACGAAGCAGACAGCGCGGCGCCGCTCGAGGTCCGAGCCGACGGGCCGCCTCCCGTGGGCTACTGGATGCTCCAGCGGTGCGGATGTCCGGGATCGTTCGGGCAGGTGAAGATGTTGAGTTCGCCGAATCGGCCGACGGTGATTCCGGTGCAGCCCGTGGGGACCTTCCGGCCGGGTTCCGTTGCCGGAAGGCCCCCACGGATGGTCGGGGCGGGTGCCTACCAGACCTTGTGGAGCTCGAACAGGTCGGCCTTGAAGGAGCCCTGGGTGACGTGGGATCCGGAGTTGGAGCCGTCCACCGAGAGCCAGCGGTTGCTGTGCTTGGCCATGATCGCCTTCAGGTTGGTGCCCGGCACCGGCTGGATGAAGAAGATCTCGCTCTGCGAGTAGTTGCAGGGCTCGTCGATCAGCCAGTTGCCGTCGTCGGTCATGGCCCGGTCGATGCCGAGGCACCAGTGGCGCGCATGGTCCATCAGCTTGTAGTACTTACCGTCGGTCCGGGTCGGATTGTTCTCGCCGCACAGTGTCCACTGCTGGTGGGCGGCGTCCTGCCACGGCTCCTGGATGATCGAGCCGTTGTCCCACGACGCATGGGACCAGCCGAGCACCATCCGGTCGCTCGCATAGGTGTACGGGGTGAAGATGCGGTACCCGCCGCTCTCGCAGGTGAAGCCGTCCAGCGGATTCGCCGCGTGCGCGGCCGGCGCCGCGACGGTCAGCAGTGAGCCGACGAAGGCGACGCTGCCGAGCACGGCTCCGAGTCGGCGGGTGGAGCGCTTGCCGGACTTCGCCATGGTCTTCCCTCCTGGGTGGGACGCGGTCACGGGTCAGTGCTTGCAGAGTTCGAGGCGGGCCGCCTCGCGGACGGTCCCGGCCGGCTCGGGGTACGAGCAGAGCACCACGCCCTCGCTCGCCGCCCCGTACGTCGTGTAGTAGCCGGTGCCGTTCGGGTTGGCTTTGATCCAGTACCCGGTGCCCTGGCCCGAGCGGGCGCACAGGTAGCGGGTCCACTCGCCGTCGACGCGCAGGAACCCGCGGAAGATCCCGTAGTTGCCCGGCGCGTTGATGTTCACCGTCCGGGAGGTGTCCGTGGTCCGGGTGTTGGCCCGGCTGGTCTCGACCTGGAATCCGGTCTTGAGGCCGACCTGCCCCAGGGCGGAGCTGTAGCTGAGGTTGAAATCGGCACTGTTGTTGATCTTGGTGGTGATCATCGCCACCTGGGTGAGCCGTTGCTGCTGCTGCCCCGTCGTCCCGGGGACGACGTTGAAGGACGTGAACTCGGTGACCACCGGGGTGACGGTGGCCGTCACGATGTCGTCCCAGACCTGCTCGATCTCGGGGTTGCAGGTGGCGCGCGGCGGCGCGTCGGCCTGCGCGGGGGCGGCGGTGAGGCCCAACCCGGCGACGGCGAAGAGGGCGGCCAACCCCGAGGTGAAGACGGTCCGTCGACGCCTGGGTGATGCTGTCATGAGGAGATCCCTCCGGTAGGGGGAATGGTTCCGGTCCGACCTCCCGGAAGCCTCGCGCGCGGCCTGACGCCCTGTCCATCCGAGATATCTAGGGGGGTCCTGCGCACACGATGGTTTTCGGCCGGGCGGGACCCGGCGGGCCTGCGGGACGGCATCGGGGATCGGCAGCGGCGGTCGAGGCGGGGCTCCCAGCCGTCGCCGCTCGCCGGTTCGTGGGGTAGGAATGGGGCCTGTACGAACCGGGGGAGGGGTGCGGATGAGAGCGGCGCGAATCGCCGTGGTGGTGGCGGGCGCGGTGGCGCTGGTCGCGGGGTGCGCTTCGGGAGGTTCGGGAGGTTCGGGGGGATCCGGGGAGTCCGGGGGGATGTCGGCGCAGGCGCACGGCTACCTGTCGGAGGCGTTGGACCTGTTGCAGCGGGAGTCGTTGAACACCGCGACGGTGGACTGGCCGAAGCTGCGGGGCGAGGCGTTCGCGCGGGCGGCCGGGGCACGGACGACGGCCGACACCCATCGGGCGGTCGGCGGCGCGGTGGCGGCGCTCGGGGACGGCCACAGCCGGTTCTACCCGCCCGGCGAGGCGGCGGCCGTGGACGCCGACCCCGTGACGGTCGACGCCCCGACGGTCGAACAACTTCCCGGCGGCATCGCCAGGTTGAACCTTCCGGCGGTGAACGGCTCGGAGCGCACCTACGCCGAGTACGTCGCCCGCGGCCGCTCTGCCGTCGCCGGGGCGAGCACCTGCGGCTGGGTGGTGGACCTCCGCCGGGAGAGCGGCGGCGGGATGTGGGCGCCGCTGGCCGTGGCGGCTCCGCTGCTCGGGGACGGTCCGGTGGGGGCCTTCGTCACGGCGGACGGCACCCGCAGCGTCTGGTCGGTGCGCGGGGGCGTGCCGTTCCTGGACGGGTCCCCGCAGGCGGAGCCCCCCGGGGCCGGCGCGGACGCGTGGCCGAGCGCGCCCGTCGCCGTCCTCACCAGCCCGGGGACGGGCAGCGCGGGCGAGGCCGTCGCCATCGCGTTCATCGGCCGCCCGGACACCCGTAGCTTCGGCGCGCGCACCTACGGGGTGCCCACCGGCAACGCCGCGCACCGGTTGTCGGACGGTGCGGTCGTCCTGCTCACGGGCGCCGCCGAGGCGGACCGCACGGGCCGGATCCACGCGGGGCCGATCGAGCCGGACGAGCCCGTGGACACCCGTAAGGAGGGGGATCCGTCACTCGCCGCCGCGACCGGCTGGCTCGGGCGGCAGGCGTCCTGCCGGAGCACCCCGTAGTACCCCGTTGTCCCGTGGCAGCCGGAGCGATCGTCCGTGTCCGTCATGGCGCGGCCGGGGCCGTACGGGACGCGCGGTGCCGTGCGCCGGTGACGACGAGGGAGACGTTCTGCCCGCCGAAGCCGAAGGAGTTGCTGAGCACGGCCTCCTGGGGGACGTCCCGTCGCTCCGCGACGACGTCGAGACCGATGTCGGGGCCGATGCCGGCCGCGGTGAGGTTGCGGGTCGGCGGGATGACGCCGTGCTCCACGCTGAGGACGGCGATGAGCGCCTCGATCGCGCCGGCGGCGCCGAAGAGGTGGCCGAGCGCGGCCTTGGGGGCCGTGACGGTGGCGCGGCCGAAGACCTCCCTGATCGCGTGCGCCTCGGCGGCGTCGCCGACCGGCGTTCCGGTGGCGTGGGCGTTGATGTGACCGATCTGCCCGGGAGTCAGACCGGCTTGGGCGAGGGCCTTGCGCATGGCGGAGACCTGACCGGCGCCGTCGGGGGCGGGCGCCGTGATGTGGTGGGCGTCGGCGGCGATGCCGGCGCCCGCGAGCACCGCGTGGACGCGCGCGCCCCGGGCGGCGGCGTGCTCGGCGCTTTCGAGCACCAGGACGGCGGCGCCTTCACTGAGGACGAATCCGCTGCGGTCCGCCGCGAACGGCCGGGACGCCGAGGCGGGATCGGCGGTGTGCCCCGACAGTGCCTGGGCCCGGGCGAACCCGGCGACGGTGATCGGGGTGGTCGCGGCCTCGGTCCCGCCCGCGATGACCACGTCCGCCTCGCCGGCCCGGATGAGACGGGCCGCCAGCGCGATCGCCTCGGCCCCGGAGGAGCACGCCGAGACGGGCGTGTAGACCCCGGCCCGCGCGCCGTACTCGATGCTGATCAGTGCCGCCGCCGCATTGGGCATGAGCATCGGCACCGTACGGGGTGAGACGCGCCGGGCTCCGGCCGTCTCCAGGACGTCGTCCTCCCTCAGCAGCGTGCCCACGCCGCCGATGCCCGTGCCGATCGCCGAGGCGAGCCGGTCCGGGTCCACCTCCGGGGCTCCGGCATCGGCCCAGGCCTGGGCCGCCGCGGTGAGGGCCGCCTGCTGCGAGCGGTCGAGCCGCCTCGCCTGTACCGGCGGCAGCAACGTGGCGGGGTCCACCGCCATCGTCCCCGCGACGGTGTCGGGGAGGCCGAGTCCCTCGTGGGCGCGCAGGACGCCCCCGCGGATGCCCGACTCTCCGGCGAGCAGGGCCTCCCAGGTGGACGCCGCGTCGGCCCCGAGCGGGGTGATCGCGCCGAGTCCGGTCACGACGACTTCGGTCCGGTGCATGCTCCTCAGCCTTTCTTGTATGCGATACAAGTGAATGCGGGGCAAGTTGTATCACATACAATTCCGGGATGGAGAACGAGCGAGTGGAGAAGGAGCGCGTGGAGGAGCCGGAGCGCGTGGAGAAGAAGCGAACCGGAGCCCGACCGGCCCCGGGCCGCTCGCGGGACCGCGGTCGCGCGACGAGGACCCGGCTGATCGAGGCGACCGCGGAGCTCTGCAAGGAGCGGCCCGGCGCCGAGCTGAGCGTCGCGGAGATCGCGAACGCGGCAGGCGTCTTCCCCAACCAGGTCACCTACCACTTTGGTTCCAAGGACTCACTGCTCGTGCACGCCGCCTTCCTCGGCCTGCTGCACGACGCCCGACGGATCGAGCGCATCGGCCGCCAGGCCCCCGACGCGGCGACGTTCCGGCGCAACATCGCCCGCGCCGTCCTGGCCATGCCCTCGCTCCCGTCCGTCACGCGGGCACTCGCCGCCGGGATCTCCAAGCCCGAACTCGCCCCCGTGGTCGACCGGCACCTCCAGCTGCTGTTCCGGCAGTCCGAACGCTTCGTCGGCCAACTCGTCGACAGCCGCGGCTGGGCGGCCCGCCGACCGCTCGCCGTGGAGGCCAGGACGTTCTGGAGCACCGCGCTCGGCGCCGTGCTGCTCGTCCGCGCCGGAGCGCACGGCACCGTCGCCGACCTCGACCTCGCCGGATCACTGACCATCCACGACGAGCCCGGTCCCGGCTGAGCGGGCGTGTCGTCCGGGACGGCTACGCTTCCGGACCATGTGGAGACAAGCAGCCCGCGAGGAACTACCTCCGAGCTCAGGCAGTTGCTGCTGGAGAGCAACGGAATCGTCGGGCGGACCAGCGTGGACACCGTCTGGACCGTCGAGCAGAACCTCCACTTCCGTACGGACGGTTCCTTCGCCCGGCTGTCCATGCCGTTCGACGCACTCCTGTTCTTCGGGGACAACGGTGGCGGCGACCAGTTCGCCTTCGTGCGGACGCCGCGGAGGCCGGACGTCTTCGTCTGGGAACACGAGACCGACAGCCGCCGCTGAGTGGCCGGCGGTCTCCGGGACTACCTCGGACGCTCACTCGCCGACGGCGGAGACGACTGGTACCGGTAGCCCTCCGGCTCACCGGGACATCGGCGTCCCGGCGCCTCTTCTCCAACGCCACCGCCCCGGCCTCCCGAGTGGTGGGAGGCCGGGGCGGTGGTGCGGTGCGGGTGCGCGGGTGCGCGGTGTCAGCGCGCGTCGCGCAGGAAGACGGACCGCTGGACGGACTGGTGGCCGTTCGACTCCGCGCTCACCCGGATGTCCACGTCGGCGCCGTACTTCGGGGCCTCCTTGAACGTGGCCCGGAAGGTGTACTCGACCGTGTTGCCGTCGCGGACGCCCGGTACGTTCGGGTCGACCGTGACCAGGCCGCACTCGTCCTTCAGCTCGACCGGCTTCCACACGTCGCCGACCCGGGCCTCCACCGTGACGTTGTTCGGGGTCGGCCCCTCGGAGCTCCAGACGGTCACCCGGGGGCGCAGGCCCGCGGTGCCGTCCGGCGAGGAGACCCGGAAGCTGAACGGGATCGGGTCCGTGGTGATCACGCCCTTGGCCGGCGGCATCACCGAGAGCATCTCCGGGCTGTGGCTGTCGACGACCGTGGCGTTCAGCTCGGCCTTCGCCATGTCCAGGTAGTTCTTGGAGTGCGGCACGGGGGCGTCCGCCTCGATCGTGATCTGCCCCGGGCGGTTGGTCAGGGACAACCGCATCCGGAACTCGATGGTCCGGCTCTCGCCGGCGGCCAGGGTGAAGGCCGCGTCGTCGGCGGTACCCGCGTAGTCCATCCCGCCGCCCTGGCTGAGGTGGTCCAGCGTCTTCCAGCCGGAGGCGTCCTTGCGCTCCAGGGTGCCGTCCGCCATCGCGAGCACCATGGTGCAGGGCGCGCCCTCGTACTGCTGGGTGGCCACCACCGGGGCCACGCTGCGGGTGCCGGTGGCGTCGTTGTTCTTCCAGGTGACGGTGAAGGGGACCAGGTCGTTCAGCCCGATCTTCCCGCCCTCGCTCAGGCCGCCGAAGGTGATGCCGATACCGCTTCCGCCGGAGGGGGCGGGGGCCTTCGGCGCGGTGGGCTTGGCCGCGGCCTTCGCGGCGGCCTTGACGTCGGTCTTGGCCGTTGCGGCCCCGGCGGCGGGGGCCTGCCCGGCCGGGGTGGCGGCGGCCGGGGCGGGGGCGGTCGGGACGGCGCCCGCACCGGGGGTGGCCGAGGAGGTGGTGGCCGGGGCGGAGGCGGGAGCGGAGGCGGCGACGGAGGCCCCGCCCTCGGTCGGGCCGCAGGCGGTGACGCCGACGGCGGCGACAACGGCCAGCGGGACGATCTTCGCAATACGGGCGATAACGGACGCGTTCATGTGACAGTCCCCCCAAGGACATGGTGATGGTGGTGATCGAATGAGCGGGCGCCTACTGTCACGCCCCGAGGAGTCGGCCCGAGCCCCCCGGCTCCGCCGGCTCGCTCTCCCCGCCTCTCACCCTGATAGACGTCCATCCCGCCGGGGGGTTGCAGCCGGGTTCGAAGAAATTTTTCGCGGCCCCGCACCCGCCCCCGCCTCTGGACCGAGGGCGGCGTCCAACGCCCCGGCCCGCGACGCGTTCACGCAGGTCCTGGACGCGGTGCGAGCGGAGCCCGGCGCCGACCCGGCTGCCGCCACCGCCATCCAACAGCCTGTGCGAGTTCGCCCTGACCAACCCTGCCGGGGGCCATCCGCCCAAGCACGGCGGTGAGTTCACCTTCGGCGCCCCCGGCACCCGGGGCGACGGGCAGGCTGTCACCGCCACCGCGCCCCACCGCCGTATGGAGGTCCTATGTCAGCCGGAGCACCGGAGCCTCTTCCGGTCTCTGAGCCTCATCGATGACCGGGTCAAGTCTCGACGCCAACGGTTCCGGAACGCGCTCGCCCGGCGCCTCCCTGCGGGACGCCGGGCGAGCACCTGGCCCCGAGGCTCAGTAGACCCGGTCGCACCGCTGGGAGCCGTAGCCGAAGCTCCCGTCCGGATGCTTGTACATCATCTGGACGCACACGAGGCCCGCGCCACGGCCGCCGAAGGTACTCGTGTTCTCGAAGTCGTACCACCGCTTGGTCTCGGTGTCGGCGTGGAGCCCCGGGCCGCTGAAAGCGAAGAAGCCCTCGAAGGTGGAGGCGCCGGCGGCCGAACTGCGCTTGTAGGCATGCGTTGCGTACCCGTCAGGGCCGCCGGTGACGAACAGGCACACCAGTTCGGTGCACTGCATGGACTCCGCCTGGGCCGGAGCGGACAGTAGCCCGACCGAGGACACCGCAACCAGTCCCGCCGCGGCCAGGCCGCTCTTCAACCTGGTTGACCACTGACGGAGGGCTGTTCGGGATGATCCAGTGCGCATCGCTCGTCGTCCTCTCCTGGACCCGGCACCGCAGTACCGGGAGGAAAGCCCTGCCTCGACGCGAAACAGGGCTCGGATCCTAGAAGTTGATGAATCGCCACCGCTGATCGGCAGGAGGGTTGGTGCTGTAGTCGCAGGTGGCCTGCAGGATCGGGACGTTCAGGTTCGTGTTCTGGGGGACCAGGCACGTGCCTGTCGCCCTGTTCACGAGACGCTTCCACTGCGGGTCGGCCGCATTGATGGTGTCGATGTACCAGTCGGCATCCGCTCCGGCGGCCCCGCAGTCTATCTGGCGTGCCTCTTGTTGGGATCGTGCGAGCAGGCAGAGCCGACTGTTCACGTTGGCGAGGAAGTAATAGTTCTCGCCGAGGTACTGGTGCTTCTCCCACTTCTGGTCCGCATACCCGGCACACTCCACCTGTGCGAGGCCGGTCTCGCTTCCATGGCCGGGCCCGAGAATGCACCGCTCACTGTTGTAGTTCTGGATGTTGTACGGGGTCCAGGACGACACAGCCGCCGGAGCGGCAGCGGTCGTGCCGGGAACGCCGAGGACCGCCAGTGCCCCTGAACCGAATACTGCCAGTACCGCCGTGAGTCTCTTCATGACGTACCCCTTTCGGAAGGAAATCCGCCCGCCCGGCACGCCCGCGGAACCCGTCCGGTGCCCTTCCGGCACCGCGGAACCGTCCTTCGTAGCCGCCTCATCGAGCACGGGGCTTGCCGGGCCATGGGCAGTCTCTCCGGGAACTCAAGGGAATCCCAAGGCGCAATCAGGCCAACGTGACAAGTCCTTTGCTTACGTTTCGGAATGACACCCAATCCCCGTGGGATGCAAAGTGGACCGAACCAGCGGGAGTAAGAGGCGGTGCAGGCGGCAGCCGTATGCGTGGCGCGCGATCAGCGTCCTGAGTAGACCCCGTTGGACCCCGGCACACGTGGTGGCGCCGCACGCCGCCGATCATCCGGTGAGGGCGCACTGCGTCAGTTCGCCCTGGCGAACTCCAGTCACCCGAACCACACGGTCCAGAGCCGTGTGCCGCCCGCCTGTCTACGGTGGCGCGACGCCAACGCCCGCCACCACGACGTCCCGGCCGCCCAAACGCAAGGGGCGAGCCCGCATCCGCGGCGAGGACGGGCCTGCGCCGGGGCGGCAGGCC